>JBDTLQ010000366.1:0-3777 GCA_039934715.1 Ignavibacteria bacterium
AAGTTAAAAGTTAAAAGTTAAAAGTTAAAAGTTAAAAGTTAAAAGTTAAAAGTTTCTAAATAAATCCTGTACTTAATACTTTAATACACAATACTCAATACCTAATTAATACTTCTTGTCAAATTTATTAAAGTTAATAATATGCATCGTCATTTGTCAGCTGGCAGGAATTACCGGCATGATCTTTTCGGGTGATGCAATATCTACCTGGTATACAACACTTAACAAGCCATCCTTTAATCCGCCTGGCTGGCTATTCGGACCTGTATGGATAGTTTTATATTTGATGATGGGGATTTCGTGGTTTATCATCTGGAAAGAAGATTTAAAGAACAAAGAGGTCAGAACAGCTTTTATGATTTTCATAGTACAGCTGATCGTTAATGCGTCATGGTCACTTGTTTTTTTCGGAGCACGTTCCATTGAGGGAGGATTAATAGTTATCGTTATCTTATGGATGTTGATTTTAATAACAACAATAAAATTCAAGAACATCTCAAGAACCGCGGCAATCCTTTTGATACCTTATCTGTTATGGGTATCGTTCGCAACCGTTTTAAATTTTTTCATTTACAAATTAAACTGACCCAAAATTTCTGATGCAAAATTTTTTTAATAATAAATACAGGCCTGCTGTTCTCATTGCATGCCTGATGTTTCTGTGCATTAATTCTTACGCTGCTTATGACAATATTTCAAAATATTTACCCGCTGATTCTTTAATATCAAAAGAAATATCAAAAGACCTTCTTTACTTTGAAACAAATGATCTTGAATCGAGCGATATGATAATCCGCGATCACCTCACGGAAAAATTTCCTATCATTTCGGAAGACGCAATTAATAAAATAATTTTAAGCAAGTCCGTTGAAAATATCACAGCAGCAAGCTCCGACAGTTTATTAACTTCAGCTTCCGAGAACGCTTATAAGGTCTCATTTGAAGTTCCGGTAAATTATCTTCAGGACACTGCGAAGATCCTGTGGCAGCTTAACATTCCCGGCTTCGAGTCAAAAATATTTCAGCTTTATAACGGACAGCAGATCTTCATTGATACATGGCCAAATGTAGTCGGAAAGCTCAGCACAAAAACATACACAGGAAATTTTACAGCTTACAAGATCCGCAACTGGCCTTCATACAAGGATCCTGAGCCTTCAAAAAAAGATCTTCCGCCTACTCCTCCGGGGCCGCATAATCCGCTTGGATTATTTGTGGTTCATTACGATGAAAATTCCTTAAGGTATTTTCACGGGACAAATCAGAACGGTCTGCTGCAGAATAAAATGAGAAATCTTTCACACGGATGTGTAAGAAATGACAATGATAATATCGCAAAGATGAAAGAGTTCATAATTAAAAGAGTGGTAAAATCAAAAGACCTTTCGGCGTGGCTCAACAGCAAGCGGAGTATGATCTATGAATTCGAGGATATTGATAAATTTCCGGTATTGATCACTTATAAAACTTATGACATGGATAAGAATGCGATTGGGAAATATATAGTTCTGTATAAAGACGTTTATAATTATTCAAATCCAAATAACATTGATGCCAAATGGGACGACGCGGGATTGATCACGCTGACTAATAGAGAAAATCTGATGGCCGAGTACCGGAAAAAGTTTGGCTATGATATTCCCGACGCAGCTCTCGGATTAATTGTCGACTATCTGATAAACAATGCAGAAGAATATGTAAAATATTATGTGGATGATCTGAAGAAAAAATTTATGCTCGAATAATTAAAAGCTTTCATCACGCCACCTTTGTATCTTCCACACCGCATCGGTAGAAGGGCGGAACAGATTCATATCAACAAAGCCATTTAGTCTTGTGATATCGCTTGGATTAAATGTTATCGTAAGATTGAAGCTGCGTTTTATATTCTGATTCAGCGAGTCTCCTCCCTGAAAGATGATATTGTTCCAGACTACATCAAGTTTTTGCGCACTCTGAAATAAACCGCTGGTCGTCCTCATATCGGTAGCCCTGTCCCATGATACATCAAACCCGGATTCATAATCCCTGTAAATAAAAATGAAATCTTCAGTGAGAAGATTTCCATAGACAGTTGTATCTTTAAATGTATACGCGTATTTAAAATTCTGAAACAAGCCTTCGACAGTTTTCTGGTCTGTTAAAATTGATGTAGGAGTACTTGTATCAATTGACGGTGAAAAAATATTCTCGCAGGAAGAAAATTTAATAACCGCTGAACCAATAGCAAAAAGTATTAATATTTTTATTAAAGACTTCAATTAAATCAGAATATCTGCTTTTAAATTTCACGTTTCACGTTTGACGTTTGACATCTGACGTTTCACGTTTGACATATGACGTTTGACATCTGACGTTTCACGTTTGACATATGACGTTTGACATTTGACGTCTGACGTCTGACGTTTGACGACAAACGCTTAATTCACAAAGTTCGCTTTCAGCACACTCCATGTTGTATCATTATTGTCATCAATAAAATCAAACCATGAGTGTATCGACCACAGTCCTCTTGAATCGGTGCCCATTATAAATCTGAGTTTACCTTTTGTTTCCCTGGCCACATTCAGCCTGTTGTGATTAAATACAAAGATATAATTCATATCCAATATAGCTGAATCTATGGTTGTTGAAATGATCACGTTATCCGGAAAAAGATTTGAAGACGCTCCGGGCGGTGTGAAAGTGATCAGGTTACTGTAATAAACTCTTTCGTTGTTAAGGCTCCAATTATTGAAAACGGGAAATGAAGATTGCGAAAAAGCATCGGGAAAAAATCTGAATCTTCTCAACGAGAAATTTGTATCCACAAAACATCTCATATAGTTATCAAGATTTTTTTCGGCAACGGCAAAATTTAAATTAGTCAGCACAATATCGGGAGATGTCGGCTGAACGAATGTGGAACGTATTTCCGTGGGCGGCTCAACAGAGCGGGTTTCAAAAAGCCCGCAGCCAATCAGCAGGGCAAACGCCGGGATCAATATTATATTAAGATTTTTTAGCAATGATTATAAGTCGCTGGGATTTGCTTTCATTGAACTTATTACCGAAATAATCGCCATATAAATTCTGAATGCGGAAGTTATAACTCTTAAATACTTTTTTAAATTCACTTAACCCGTAAAGCCTGAGAGATTCCGTAAAGTTAAAAACTTCCTTATTTTTTCTGATCGTTATATTTTTTTTAATAAATCCCTTTTCGATCATCCTCTTTTGTATCAATGTGATCTCACCCTGCCTTGATCTTGAGTAAGGAACAATGTTCTTTTCAATGTATCCTTTATTTATAAAATCAAAAACAAAATATCCTCCTTTTTTGAGAGAGTCCGAAACGTTTCCTATAACTTTAAAATTTTCTTTGTCATCCTCAAAATATCCGAAGCTTGTGAAAATATTAACGGCGACATCAAACGATCCGTGGAAATTAAAATCCCTCATGTCCTTGATCAGAAATTTCAATTTGAGATCCTTCTCGGGAGATCTTCTAAATTCTTTTTTTGCTTCACTTATAAGGAACCTCGAAAGATCAAAACCCGTTACGTCAAACCCTCTTCGTGCAAGCTCTATTGAATGCCTTCCTGCCCCGCATGCAATATCAAGAACCTTGCATTTGGTGGTGACTAAAATGCTTCGCTGCAAAAGATTTATCATCAGCCTCGCATCGTTGCCGTCCCTGTGCCGGTAGAGTTCGAGATAGAATTTATTTGAGAACCAATCCTTGAACCACATGTCAGATTAAAAATTGAAATTGTGTCCAGCTGATGCTTTCTGTTA
>JBDTLQ010000367.1:0-3777 GCA_039934715.1 Ignavibacteria bacterium
TTTTGCCGCTTCCTTCCTGAGGAATGTTTTATCATCCTGAATATTATTTATCCATTTTGATTTACGGTCATTATAAACCGATCCCGGTAACCCCTTACCTTTGGGCAGCGTGAAATATTTGTCATATGTTCTTGTATATTCAAGTGTATCATTTTCATTTTCACTCCAGATGGAATTTACTTTCATATTTTCTTCAGATATTGTCCACAGAATTCCAAAATTCCAACGGATGCCCGAGCAAACATCTTTAAGAACTCTTTTTGACATCTCTTCGATTGTCGACGATTCAGAAAGTGTTTTAGAAACTTCGTACTGAATACTCAGATATGTTTCATTTTTCTTCCTGCTGTTTATATCTATGCATGATCCGATGTATCCTGCAAATTCATTCCCTTCATACTTTGGAACTCCTCTCGTCAAAAACCAGATATATTCCCCGTTTGCATTTCGCAGCCTTAATTCCAGTTCAAAAGGTTTTTTGTTTTCAAAGGCATCATTGTATATCTGCATACAATGCTTCAGATCGTCGGGATGAACAATTTCAGTCCACCCGTCACCAAGTTCTTCTTCTTCGGTTCTTCCGCTGAATTCAAGCCAGCCTTTGTTTACATAAGTGCTTAGTTTATCCCTGCCGGTTATCCATATTAATACTGGAGCTGAATCTGCGAGTGTCTTAAACCTGTGTTCGCTTTCTCTTAGTGTATTTTCAATTTTCTTTCTCTCGGAATTTTCATCCTTTAATTTTTCATTCGCCTTTGAAAGCTCTCCTGTTCTTTCTTCCACCGTATCTTCAAGGTCCTCATACGACTTGATGAGTAACTTTTCCGCGATATTTTTATTTTTTATCAGCTTGGATGATATGTAAAGCGACAGACCAATTACAAGAAATGTAAACAATCCGGTAAGAATTATAAATATCTGAAGTGTGAAATTGGCCGACCTTACATTTTCTGTATTGAGTTTCAACATCAGCAATTCCTCCTGTACTATTTCCTCCGAGTTCTTTATTATTTCATCAAGGTTGCTTTGTATTTTTTTTGTAACATCCACCTGGAATGTATCAATGACGGAAGCATTTTTGTCCCGGAGTGAACTGTTAACAAGCTGTGAGTTTATTTTCGCGAGTGAATCAAGACGCATAATGACATTCTGATTCAGTATCTCATTTGATGTGATCAGCTTAAGCTTGGTTATTTGCTTCTTGCTTTCGGCGTCCATCGAATCTATGGCATTTATATATTTGCTTTCACCGGTGATAATGTGCGCTCTTCTGATCAACGGGATCTCAATCAGAAGAATTTTGATCCTGTCAACTTGTTTGATAATTTCATTTGCTTTATTCAGCGAGCTTATATCTTCTCCGTATCTCCTTATATTAGTAAAGGTGATAAGGCTTAGTATAAACAGGCAAAGCATTGATATCAGAAATGCTGAGGGAATAAACTTTTCAAGAGGTAATCTCTTTTCAAGTTTCTCCAGACTGGTCGAAAATTTTTTCATGAGCTCAGGCTTCATTCGGACTTAGCTTTTATTTTATTGTCAAAACAATGTCAGACATGTCATTTCAAATTCAAAGACAGCACAAAAGTTCAAAAACAGTTTTAATTTAAACAAATTATCTATGGCACTACTATTGCAAAATAACCAATTTGTAATATATTTAAAAACGTTTTTAAAAAAATACAGCAATTAATTTTAAAAGTTAAGTGTAATATTTAATAAACCAAACGGAAGCAAAATGAAACACTTTAAATCAACAGAAATGTCCATCATAATGGTTTTTCTTTTAAAGAGTTTTACAGTTTCTCAAATGACAATTTATCCAAAGAAAGCCCATCCGCAATTTTCGGGAGGTCTTGAATTTAAATTCAAGTAACATACAATGTTTCAGGAAGCTTCAGTTTTCGGGAGCTGAATTTTTTTTATAAAAAATTTTTTTAATAATGATCAGAAAAAGGAGAAGAAAAATGTTCGAAGAAAAAAATAATTCCAAAAGTTTTATTACCGGTTTAATTACAGGATCGGTCCTCGGCGCGTTAGCCGCATTGCTCTATGCACCAAAAAGCGGCAGAGAATTTAGACAAGACATCTCTGATAAAAAAAATGAGCTGCTCGATGAAACTGAAATGATGCTTAAAAACGCAAAGGATAAAGCATCACACATTATTGCAGACGCGAGAAAGAAAGCCGAAAGCCTAATGAATGAAGGCAAAGAAAAAGTAGAAGAATTAACTGGTAGGACAAACCGGATCATCTCGGATAATAAAGAGAAGCTTGAAGAAGGCGCAACAAAAGTAAAAGAAGCTGTTAAGTCCGGTGTGAATGCTTATAGTGATGAACGAAACAAGCTTAGCAACGAAGAACGAAATAAACCAAATAAAACAAGTCATTAAAATGCCTAACGAACAAACATTAAATTTAATACTTTCTGTTGCTGAAATTGTTTTGTTCATTTCACTGATTGTTCTTTCCATTTATCTCATAATATCAGTTAAAAAAATCAGCGCATCAGTACAGTCTATTGAAAAGGAAGCTAAAGATGTGTCGGATAGCCTTACACCATTATTGTCCGATATATCTTATATAGTAGAAGAAGTAAACATTATTACATCAAAAACACGCAGACAGATCGATAAGCTTGTTCATTTAACAGATGAGATCATTGATAAAGGAGAAAAAGCGATTCATACTGTTAACAGGCTGGAGACAATAGGAGATAATTATGTCAGCAACGGGTTGAATTTTATTTCCGCTCTAAACAAAGGTGTAAAGACGTTTGGCAAAAGACTTAAACATTAATAGTAACTTTTTTTAAACTTAATTATAAAGGAGAATCAAAAATGTTGTGGACAATCACTATAATCCTGGTCGTGCTCTGGCTCTTGGGACTATTATCCTCATATACAATGGGAGGATGGATACACGTTTTACTGGTAATTGCAATTGTAGTAGTAATAATTAGATTGATACAGGGAAGAAATGTTGTGTAAGGTGAAGTTCTTTTTTGTTATATTTTAACAAAATTCCGCCCGCCTCCATCTCAAAAAAGACAACCCGGGCTTGAATATAAATACATCCGAGTCCGGTTTTTGAAAAGAGCAATCATAGGTATACGCTAGTTAAAAGGAAAGATATTAGCTTATCACCCGGAGGCGACACGAAAGCATTGATCAATTAACAAAAAACAATTGTATAAAACTTTTTTACCCAAATTTATTCTCAATGTTTTATATAATAAAGTTCGCGCTTAAATATCTCAAAGCCGGCTCTTCAATATTTAATACAATATCGGTTTCTTTTTACTGGGGAAGTGAGCATCTGATAGATTACGCTGCCACTAAAGGTGCTACAGTATCTTTTAAAAAATCACTTTCAAATTCTCTGTTTAAAAAGAAGACCCGTGCCAATGGTGTCGCGCTCGGTACCGTTTGGACAACATTAATACCGGCATCATTTTCTCCAAAACAGGTTTCAACATTTGATTCCGACGTTCTTACGGCTATAGCGGGACAGCCTGAAGAGGTTGCCCCGTGTTTTCTTTTCTTAGCTTTCGATGATTCATCTATATGACAGGTATATGACAGGAAGATACATCATCCTAACGGAGGTGAGATCGTAAATGGCTAATCGAAAAAGCATATTCGAGAAACTGGCTCTATTTCTTACTAAGTTCACAGGAAGCACTTTTGCTTTCGTAATGGCATTCAGTCTTGTAATCGTTTGGGGAGTTACCGGACCTTTGTTTGGTTTCTCAGAGAGCTGGCAGCTTGTCATAAA
>JBDTLQ010000368.1:0-3766 GCA_039934715.1 Ignavibacteria bacterium
ACACGCCGATGATCGTGACCAAAGCAAGCGAGTTAACACCGACATGCATCATCTGCTCAATGATAAGCTTCCGGTCTTTAAAAATACTTCCCAGGTTTTTTATCACACCAAGCATTAACAATGAAAACTGTCCTAACTCTGTAAAGAACTGTACGAACTTTCTGCCGATGAATGTAATCAACTATTATTTTTTTTGTGCGCTTTATAAATTTTTTATTGCAAACATATAGATATGAATATTTCAAAATAAAACAAAAAAATCAGCGAAGATCAGTTTCATCAGTGTCATCTGCTCGTCTCGCCCGCCTTGCCACGCGGCAGGCTTTGCCGCGGCGAAGCGGGCGTTCAATCAAATGATTAAAAACTTTTTAATTTCTGTATCTTTACCTGCAAAAGTTTGTTACCCGATTTTTTCATTACCGTGATGACAAGGTTCTTATAATCTATCCTTTCAAAAATATCAGGTATATGTCCGGTCACAGTCTGAAGAAACCCGCTCAATGTCTGGTATTCATCCGTATCAACAGGTATGTCTGTATTGAACCGGTTGTTAAAATCATCGATCGCTATGTCGGGATTAATAAGATAGATCCCTTTTCTGTCATTGCCTGTCGATACGTCGAATTTGTCTGTGTCAGTATCGTACTCGTCATCTATCTCACCAAATATTTCTTCGATGATATCTTCAAGAGTGATCAAACCTTCCACTCCTCCGTGTTCATTTACTACAATTCCAAGATGAATGTGTTTTTTCTGAAAGTCCTTTAATATCTCGCCGATGTGTTTTGTCTCTGGAATAAAATGCACTGGTCGTATTACATCCTGCAGTACAATTATGTTCTTATGTTCGGCAGCGCTGATTATATCCTTTGAATAGATTACCCCGATTATATTGTCAATGCTGTCTTTATATACCGGAACGCGCGAGTATCCTTCATCGATCAGCATCTCAATTATCTTTTCACGGTTCTCGTCAATGTCTATCGCGAACATGTTATTGCGCGGGATCATTGCTTCACGCGCGGTCTTGTCGTTAAATCCGAAAACTTTCTGTATGATTGCCTGTTCAGTCTCATCGATCTCCCCGCTCTTTGATCCTTCGGCAATAAGAAGTCTGATCTCTTCTTCAGAGTGCGATCTCTCCGACTCGCTGACTGGTTCGATTCCCACCCATTTAAGAATTTTGTTGGCGCTTCCGTTGAGCATCGTTATCGGCCATTTAAATATCAGATAAAAAATGCTGAGCGGCAATGCGATGAACATCGTCGTCTGTTTCGGATGCCTTATCGCGAGAGATTTAGGCGCGAGCTCTCCTATTATTATATGTAAAAAAGTGATGAATATAAATCCTAACGTAAGGGAAATAGTATGGATAGTGTCAGGATTATTTATTTTCAGCAAGCTGAACAAAGGTTCAAGTATCCTCGCCGTGACCGGCTCACCGATCCATCCCAGTCCCAGTGATGAGATGGTGATTCCAAATTGAGTCGCTGCAAGATACTGGTCAAGATGTGTTACCAGTCTTAATGCGAGCTTTGCCCTGCTTCCTTCGGTAGGCTGGATCTGTGTTTTCCTTACCTTTACTAAAGCAAATTCAGCCGCGACAAAAAGTGAATTCAGCGAAACAAAAACCAGCAGCAAAAAAACATCAAAGAATATAGACTTAAAGTCTTCCATACAGTTATATACACAAAATAATTATTTCATTACCTATGTTCAATTTAAATCCCTCACTAAAAACAGATGCAATTTTGTTTGTGAAAAGTTTTAAAAAATAAATTATTAAAAAGATCAGTGAAGATCAGTTTCATTCGCGTCATCCGCTCGCCTCGCCCGCCTTGCCGCGATGCAGGTTTTGCCCTCGGCGAAGCGGGCGTTCCATCAAAAAAGGTTTGATAGGAAAAATATTCTTCTCAATCCCAAACCCTAGTTTGGGATTGTTAAATACTATATAGTTTTGCTTACCAAACTGGGGTTTGGTAAGCAGTGGGAATTGTTTTGAAATACATGTTTGTGTTACACATTCTTTTTGAAAAATAAATTTATAAAAAAGATCAGCGCAGATCAGTTTCATCTGTGTTATCAGCGTTCCATCAAAATAAGTGATTGTATAAGTACTGATCTGTGTTATGAATTGAGTAAACGGGAAATGTCTTTTCAAAGAAATGCTATTTGGTAAATATCATTTTCCTTATATCTGAAGTGTAGTTTGTTTCAAGTTTATAAAAATAAATACCGCTAGACATCTCGCTGTATTTGTTAGCGTTAAAATCAATGCTGTATTTACCGGGTGTTTGAAAAGCGTCAACCAGTATATCAACAACCTGTCCTGTCAGGCTGTAAACTTTAAGCTTAACTTCCGCCGAAACCAGAAGCTGATACGTAATTACAGTTGATGGATTGAATGGATTGGGATTGTTCTGATGCAGATTAAATTCCGGAACCTCTGTTATTCCGATCTTGATCTCTTCACTTTCTACAACTTTATTATAAAGATCATACAAACTCAGCTTATAAAAATAAACTCCGTTTTCATGTGGCCTGTCTGAATATGTATAATAGAATAATGATAGTGAATCGGATTCTTCCTTCTTGCGGAAATTTGAAAACAGAACATCAGTTAAAGAATTATATAATTCCGTTCCCGATTTTTTACCTTCGATCTTAAATTTATACAGGTTGCTCGGATTAATGATCTTCCAGTTAAGTTCGACCTCTCCGCCTTTTATCTTTGCGGCAAACGCTCCGATCTTATTCGATATCTTATCGTCATCTTCCGCTTTTGAAACGTTAGCAATAAGCAGAAATAATAATGTTATTTTTAGCAGCGTTTTCATAAATTTTTATCTGTATTCCTGTAAAAATTCAAGTCTCTTTTTTAATTTCTCTTTCGGAACAAGAAGCTTGTCCTTTCCGAATATAGCTTCTTCCTGGCTTGTAAAGACCAGCTCATATTCATCACTCATTACAATTGCCTCCTCGGGGCAAACCTCTTCACAGAATCCGCAGAAGATGCATCTTACCATATTGATCTCAAACTTTTCGGGATATCTTTCCTTTGATCCCGGAGTTTCCCCTGCCTGAACTTCAATAGCCAGAGCGGGACAGACTCTTGAGCACAAAGCGCACGCCACGCATCTTTCAGTTCCGTCATTTTCCTGAACAAGCACCGGTCTGCCGCGATATGATGCCGGCGGGATCCATTTCTCTTCAGGGTATTGACGGGTGAACTTTGGTCTTAACATCTGCTTGAAGGTCAAGCCAAGACCTTTGATTATTTGAGGGATATATGTTTGTTCGAACAGGTTTAAATCTTTCTTCTTTGTGATCGCCATCTGATTATCTATAAAATCTTTTATTAAATATAGTAAAGGATAATCAATTATGATACAACTTTTTTTTTCAAAGAGTGAGAATTTATTTGTTAATTGGTTCCTTAAATTCTAACTCCATTAATTATATTATTTTTTGAATTGGCATGTGTTAACTAAATATAAGAATTAGTATCCGGTATTATAAATAATCCGGGTCAACAGATAACACACTTTGTTAAATTACTTATTCGCTACTTTATCAGGACCATACGCTTAGTCTGAACAAACTTATTTGATTCAAGTCTGTAAAAATAAACTCCGCTTGAAAGGTTGGCTCCGTTAAATTCTAATGTATACTTCCCTGCACTTCTGATTTCATTATTGACAAGTTTTGCTGCCCCCCGTCAGAGTCTCCGGTGCTTTATCCGGGACTCTGACGTTTGAGTGGAGGA
>JBDTLQ010000369.1:0-3758 GCA_039934715.1 Ignavibacteria bacterium
TTTATAACTTTATAACTTTATAACTTTATAACTTTATAACTTTATAACTTTACAACTTTACAAACTTTACAAACTTTACAAACTTCACAACTGTTCACTACAACACCATAAATATTTTCTTTGAAAATCCCTCAGTCAGCATATGATTTCATTCAAAACAAAACCTGTCCTTATTGTCAGTCAAAGATAAAAGCCGGGGCGGATTTTATTGTGTGCCCGCATTGCGGTACTCCACATCATCAGGAATGCTGGGAAGAAAATTCAGGATGCACCACTTACGGCTGCGTCAATAATCCGCAGACACAACAAAAGGTTGAAATAGAAACACAAAGCGTTGGTCATGAAACAGTTGAATCGATCAGACAATCTCTTCAGCCGCCGTCCGCTCAAAAGTTTATTCCTTGTCCTAATTGCAAATCCGAAATTGAAGAAAGCTCAACATATTGTAAATTCTGCGGATACAATGTAATTGAAAATAAATTTGATGAAGCTAAGGAAGAATTTGAAAAAGAATATAAAAAGAGATATAAGGATAAGATCGGTATTACAAGAAAAAGATTTCTGATCACTACCGGGAGCTTTGTCATTCTTATTGCTGCTGTTGCATATCTTTTTTATCTGACAGTTACAAAACTCAATGAATACTTTTCATCTGATGATTACAGGATAAAGAACACGGTTTACAACTGGAAAGACTCATGGGAAGCAAAGGATATAGACAAGTTCAGGAACTATATGACTGAAGATTATGAATATTTCGGCAAGGACGGTAAGAGTATTGACTATAAGGACAGGATCCGCAGGATGGAATTAACTTTTAAAAATTACAAGGAGATTAACATAGAGTTTTCTGATTTTAAAATTATAAATGATACAACGACAACCGATAATGATAAAAAAGTACAATTCATGGAAGAGTATAAATCTGATAAGTATCAGGAGAAAGGAAAGAAAACACTTAGGCTATATAAAGGAGCTGAAACGAATAATGAATGGAAAATTTACAGGGAGATCTTTGAATAAAAATGGGAACGCAGAAAACATAATGTTAACTGCGCTCCGTAAATTTTGTTTTTAACAATTTTTAATCCTAGACAAAAAACAGATACGAGATCAGTAATCCCAGAACAAGTGTAAGTCCGAACATCATATTAAGCTGAGCTGTCATCATGATATGTTTTGTGCCGTATTCGAATCTCGCCTGCCCGTCCGCGGGAAATCCGTCAGACATTTTTACAATTTTCAGTGCGAGAGGTAAGGTGATCAGTGCAAGCAATGCAAACCATGGAAGCATTTTCAGAGCGACAAAAATTATCAGCGCAAGATAAGCACCAAGTACCATCACATAAAACAATTTTATAGAAACCTTTTCTCCAACAAGTATAGGCAACGTCTTCACTCCGAACTTACCGTCAAAGTTAATATCCCTTATATTGTTTGAATGAAGTATCGCGTCTATCAATAATCCGATAGGTATCGAGAAGACAAGCGGTAAATAAGAAAATTGTTTCGTCTGAACTATATAAGCACCGAGTGTCATACCGAGGCCGAATGAAATTATCACCTGCAGATCTCCTAAGGCTTTATATTTAAGTGCAAGCGGTTTGGCAGTATAAAAAATCGCGGAGAGCAGTCCGAAGAGTGCGAGATATAGTATCCATACACCAGCCTGTGTATAGAGATATACTCCTATTAAAGAAGCCAGCAATAAAGAAACGAAGGCGGCAGTCTTCATTTGTTTCATTGAGACAAGACCCATTGAGATAACCATTGAACCACCGTGAGGAATACCGATAGATTTATCTTCCTTGTCAATTCCTTTTTCAAAATCGAAAATATCATTAATTAAATTTGTTCCAACCTGAACAAGGATACATCCCACAAGACAAAGGAAAAAATTTAAAAAATTGAATTTCAAACCGGGGTTCAGAAGAACGGCAAGGACTGAACCGAACAATACCGGAATTATGGATGCAGGAAAAGAATAAGCGCGTGCGGCCATTAACCATAGCTTTAAACCTTTTGGTGCGACACCAATATTTTCTGACATATTAAATTTTAAATTATTATTGATACAAAATTAGTCAATCTAAGTCTTGAAATAAATATATAAAAAAACTTTTTTGCTCCGAACCGGATGGCCGACGCGCTGATGGAAGGTAACCAGTCCGGAATGATTTGCTTTGCCTGAAAGCTCAGGCAAATAAATGTAAATTGTGCACATAAAAATTATTCGTTCACCTTTTAGATTGATACTAATTCCCAAATGTAGTAATTTACCACATTTACAAAAGGACAGGTAGCTCAGTTGGTAGAGCAACGGCCTGAAAAGCCGTGTGTCGCCGGTTCAATTCCGGCCCTGTCCACTGAATCAATTTCAAATTACGAATTAAAAATTACGAATTGTTTAAGTTAATTTGAAATTATAGCAATAAAAAAAAATTGTAAGCGAAGTTTAGTTTAACTTCGCTTTTTTTGTTTAGGTGAAAATAAAATTTTAACATCCAATGTCATACATAAAGTATTTGTCGGTTTCCGAAGAAGTTGATTCGGCTTTAAAAAATAACAAACCCGTTGTTGCGCTGGAATCGACTATCATATCTCACGGTATGCCATATCCTCAGAATTATGAAACCGCGGTTGAAGTCGAAAAGGCAGTTAGCGATAATGGCGCTGTACCTGCTACAATAGCTATTATCAAAGGCATTATAAAAGTGGGACTTT
This sequence comes from Ignavibacteria bacterium, assembly GCA_039934715.1. Taxonomy (GTDB): domain Bacteria; phylum Bacteroidota; class Ignavibacteria; order Tepidaquicellales; family Tepidaquicellaceae; genus JAGPCH01. The sequence goes on from JBDTLQ010000369.1 coordinate 2,725, forward strand.
CTGATAGTGATCTTGAATTCATGTCAAAGGAAAAGAATATTCTGAAGGCATCACGAAGGGATATTTCCGTTATAGTTTCTCAAAAACTAAACGCAGCGACAACTGTCTCAGCTACGATGATCTGCGCGGCTCTTGCCGGTATAAAAATATTTGCGACGGGCGGCATTGGAGGCGTTCACCGCGGCGCTGAAGATTCTTTTGACATTTCGGCTGATCTTACCGAACTTGCAAATACTAATGTTGCGGTAGTCTCCGCGGGAGTGAAGTCGATCCTTGACATAGGGTTGACACTGGAGTATCTTGAAACGATCGGAGTTCCGGTGATAGGATACAGGACAGAAGAGTTTCCGGCTTTCTATACAAGAGAATCCGGATTCAAAGTAAATTATAGAATCGAATCCGCAGCCGAAATTGCAGCCGTGCTGAAATGCAAGTGGGATCTGGGTTTAGACGGCGGCGTTATAATCGCGAATCCGGTACCCGAAGAATTTTCAATGGAGAAAAATAAGATCAGCAAGGCAATTGAAGACGGACTAAGGAATGCCAAAGCAAAAGGTATCAAAGGAAAAGAAGTAACGCCGTTCTTATTATCGGAAATAAAAAATCTGACCGGCGGTGAAAGTCTGGAGTCGAACATAAAACTGGTTTTGAATAATGCCAGGCTTGCGGCGGAGATCGCAGTTAGTTTGGTTGAGTGAGTTAAGTAAGTTATTTTTGAATTTTAAATTGCTATTTTTGTTAGCAATAAAGAATTTTAAAAAATCAAAAAAAATGAAAAAGATATTTGTTCTGATCCTTCTTGCGGCATTGACAATGAGCTGCGGCAAAAGCGATACTAAAACAACCGAAAACAAATCTTCCGGTCAAACCCAGGAAACAAATTCAAATACACAAAACGTATCTTCAACACAAAGCGAAGTGATTGAGGTCAAACTTCCAACAATGCAATGTGGTACTTGCAAAAAAAATATTGAAACCGCGGTAAAAAAAGTTGACGGTGTTAAAAGCGTTAATGTAGTCATCAAAGAAAAGAT
>JBDTLQ010000370.1:0-3756 GCA_039934715.1 Ignavibacteria bacterium
AAAGTATCTTGCCTTCGGGATCACGACTTTGATCACGCTGAACGCGCTTGTAAATATGTCAGTGGCAAGCGGTGTGATACCTACAACGGGTGTTACTCTGCCGTTCGTCAGTTATGGCGGAACGTCGATAATTTTTTCCGCGATGGCTGTAGGAGTGCTGTTGAATATTTCCTCACACAGGGATGAGATAGATGAAGGTTTAACAATTGAATAATGAAATATTTATTTGCGGGCGGAGGAACAGGCGGACATATTTTTCCAGCAATTGCGATTGCAGATGAGATAAGAAAAACTGACAGCAATGCTGAGATACTTTTTATAGGAGCAAAAGGAAGAATAGAAGAGAAGATAGTTCCTTCTAACGGTTACACGCTGGAGACAATTGACATCACGGGATTTGACAGAAGCAGCATTACAAGAAACATTAAGCTTCCGGTCAAGATAATTTTAGCTTTAAGAAAATGCAGACAGATGATAAAAAATTTCAGACCGGATGTTGTGATAGGAACAGGAGGATTTGTATGCGGGCCGGTGGTTTACATGGCTGCAAGAATGAGAATACCGTCATTGATACAGGAAGGAAATTCTTTTGCAGGCAAGACGATAAAATTTCTTTCGGACAAAGCGGACAGGGTTGTAATAAATTTTGATGAAACGAAAAAATATTTAAAGAGGAAGGATAACATAGTTCAGATCTCCCACCCGATAAGAAGTTCTTTAAAACTTATTGGCAGGGAAAAAGCTCTTAAGGAATTCGGGCTTGATGCGGATAAGAAAACGATATTTATTTTTGGCGGAAGCCAGGGCGCGAGAGGGATCAACAGAGGGATAGAGAAGATCATTAAAAGGTTGTATGAAAATAATCTTAACGTGATCTGGCAGACGGGAAAAAGTGACTTTGAAAAAATGAATATAGAATTTGCTCATTTAAATGACAGGGTAAGGATCTTTGAGTTCATTGACAAAATTGATCACGCTTATTCAGCGAGTGACCTTGTGATCTGCAGGGCAGGGATCACAAGCATTATGGAGATAGCGTTCTTAAAGAAGGCTTCGATCCTTATACCTCTTCCGAGTTCTGCTGAGAGTCATCAGGAGATGAATGCAATAAGCCTGCAGGAAAGAAAAGCGGCGGTACTTATTCAGCAAAGTGATCTTCAGAAAAAATTATTTGATGAAATAATGTCGCTCGCGGGTGATGAGAAAAAACTTGAAGAGCTTAAAGCAAATGCAAGCAAATTTTCGGATGCGGACGCGGCGAGAAAGATCGCTGAAGAAGCAATAAAGCTAATTAAGAAATGAACGAACGGGTTTATAAATATAAGCTGGATTTTTATTACAAGTCGCTGATAATTTATCTGATAACCTTAATAGTTTATATCTTAATAAAAGGAAGATTCTTTCAGGAAAGATTTGAGGTTGTAGTAAAGGATCCGATAATTTATATCATAGCAATTTTCATAGGTTTCTTTCTGATAGTTCTGATAGCAAACGCGATAAGAGCGAGAGAGATCGTGATCAACAGCACCAAGATAATTTTCAAGAACAGGTTCGGTCAAAGAGAGGTTGCGATAAATGATATCATGCACTTAAGGTTTTCGAGAGAGAAAAGAAGAGCCGCAGAGGAAAGAAGCGATGTAAGAATTGTAAAATTAAAATTAAGGAACAGGAAAAGATTGCTTCGGATACGATTGAATGACTTTCAGGATGAAAGAGAATTAGTAAACGAATTCAGGATCATTTCAAAAAGGAATAAAAATTAAAGAGCCGTCTAAAAATTAAAATTCATAAACAAAAAACTTCATGAAGGATACGAAAAACATCTTTGAAGGAATTAAGAAAGTTCATCTTATTGGGATAGGCGGAATCGGGATGAGCGGGATCGCCGAGTACCTGGCGAAAAAGGGATATGAAGTTACAGGCACCGATATCAGCGCGAGCCCAGTGACAAGGAGGCTTGAGAAACTTAAGATAAAATTTACAGCCGGACATCATGAGGTCAACATGCCGAATGATACAGAGCTTGTAATATACTCGGCGGCAGTGAGTGAAGACAATGATGAACTGGTCAAGGCAAGAGAGATGAACATGAAAATAGTGAAGAGAGCGGAAGCACTTGGAAATATTGTCAACGATAAATTTGTGATCGCGGTAAGCGGAACACATGGAAAAACGACTACAACCGCAATGATAGCGAAGATCCTGATGGACAGCAGAATTGACCCGACAGTTTTTGTCGGAGGCAACATAGAATATCTTGACGGCGGCTCTTCGAGAATAGGGATGAGTAATATAGCAGTAGTGGAAGCAGATGAATATGACAGAAGCTTTCTGCAGTTAAAAGCAAACATCCTTGTCATCACAAATATAGACGCGGATCATCTTGACATCTTCAAGGATATCGAAGACATAAAAAGCAGTTTCAGGAAGTTCATAGACAATTCAAAAAAAGATGTGAAGGTCATTGCATGCGGTGATGAGAAAAATGTTACGGACGTTGTGAAAGACATTAATAATAAGATCACATACGGGTTTAAAAAAAGCAACACGTATCCGATCGAAGATGTAAGCTTTGATAAAAGCAGCATAGGATACAGAATAAATAATGAAGACATCAGGATCAAAGTACTTGGAAAACATAACATTCTCAATTCCGCCGCCGCATATCTTGTAGCGACGGAGCTTAAGATCAATGATGAAGTGATCAATGAAAGCATGAAAACATTTTTCGGTGTGAAAAGAAGGCTTGAACTTAAATTCGACAACGGTGTAAAAATTTACGATGACTACGCTCATCATCCGACGGAGGTCAGGGCGACACTTGATGCGATCAAAAAGGTGAATCCTTCAAGAGTGATAACGGTTTTCCAGCCCCACCTGTATTCAAGGACAAAGGATTTTTACAAGGAATTCGCGGAATCATTTTCAGGAACTGATATTTTGCTGCTCGCAAAAATTTATCCGGCCCGTGAGAAAGCGATCGAAGGTGTCACAAGCGAACTTATACTTAATGAATACAATAAAGCAATAAAATCCGGACAGGGCAAAGAACAAAAGCTTGAAGGTTATTATGTAGAGGATAACGAAAAGATCCTGAACCTTCTTGAAAGCATTAGAAAAGAAGGTGATGTAATTATTTTTCAGGGAGCAGGAGACATAACTGATCTGTGCGATGTGTTTGTAAGAAGGGTCAAAGTAAAATCAAACTGGACAGTGCCGTTATGAATTTAAAAAAAATAATTTTACTGATGATAGTTCTTATCGTGGGCACCGTTGCATATTTCTCTGTAAAATGGAGAAGCGGAAGCACTATAAGTAAGATCAGCATAACGGGAAATTATACTTTAACAAGAGAAGAGATACTTGCCATAGCGAGGCTGAAGGATTCAGCCATAAGTATCGATGAAATAAATATCGATCTCATACAGGACAGAATATCCAAACACCCGGAACTGAAGAAAGTATTTGTCAGCGTTGAACTTCCGTCGGAATTAAAAATAGAGGTAATAGAAAGAAGACCGGTAGCAATCTTAAATGGCGAGAATGAAATAAAACTTATTGATAATGAGCTTGATATTTTTCCATTCAGAAATTCATCAAAGATGTATGATCTGCCGGTTATAAGCGGAGTAAGAATTGAAAATAATCCTCACCCGTCGAAAAAATATAACCGCGAAGATCTCAGACTGGCTTTATTCCTCATATTGAATACATACAAACAAAGCAGAATGGCTTACAATAATATTTCTGAAGTGA
>JBDTLQ010000371.1:0-3747 GCA_039934715.1 Ignavibacteria bacterium
AAATAATCTTCCTCACGCTGGTAGACAAGAGTCGAATTATCAAACCATACAGGTATAAGTTTGTCTATACCTTCTGTTACTCCTATATAAGAGCCGATGTAGCCGTCAATGCCAAACAGAGTTACCTGCGGAGGACCAAGCTTAAATTTATGACCTGATACTTTTAAGTCAGTAAAATTTGTTCCGCCGTTTACTGATCGTGACAGATAAACTTCGAATGAATCATTCGCTGGAGAGTTTCTCGTATCATAGTAAAAAATATTTATCCCGCCATACCTGTCAACATTCAGCGCAGGCATTCCCTGTATCTTTACAGGACCGCTCCCATCCTGATTTACTTTTATGTGAGCCCAGTTATTTCCGCCATTGGTTGAACGGTGTAAAACTATATCCATGCTGTCCGTGCTTGTCTGAAGATTAACCGCATAAAGCCATCCGTTTCTTGAACCGGCTGTATGATCAACTTTCAAAACGGGTACACCATGAAGATAAAAATCAGTAAAGCTTGTTGAAAGCAGTGCGTTGTTTGTGCTTATGGCTAAATCATTATTTATTATCCAGCTGCTGCCGCCGTTAGTTGATTTTGAAAGCCCGAGAAAATTTGAGTTAGTGAACCACATAACATACAGTTCACCGGCCGGACCAACAGTAATATCTCCGGCAAGCCTGTGCTGAAAGGAATTAATATTTGTGATTCTCTTTGAACTGTCCCAGGTGACTCCCCCGTTTGAAGAGTATGAAAAAAATATTCCTTTCGTCTGGGTTTGATTAAAATTCAATTCTCCGTATGCCGCGTAAATTCTGCCATAGTACGGACTCGTGGTAATGTTGTCGGAAATAGAGATCGGCTTGTCTGCAGTGTCAACATTCGGGATATAAACTGTCGGTGACCAGTATGTTCCTGAATTAGCGGAATAGCTTACCCCGACTTTAGATCCTGACGATGATGCCGCAATGTAAGTGATAATATAATTTCCGTTGCCCGAAATATTAATGTTTGGATCACCAACCGTGAATATTGTTTCGCCGAGTGCATTGCTTATATGATCTGTTCCGGTCCAGTTAGCTCCTTTGTTTGTTGATTTATAAAAACCTATTGTATAACCTCCCTCAAAATAATTTGTAATGGCAGCCGCCACTACATTTGCCGAGTCTGACGGATCTGTTGCCGAAGAAGTTTCCACCTGGAGTAAAGTGCTTGGGAACAATCTGTAATTATTATTCGGTAATAGATTATTGCTCATACCTGATCCCGGAAAATTTTCCCCTGAGCCTGACTTGAAGTTTCCAACAATAAAATCGGGACCTGATAATATAAGAATTAAAAAAAGAATAGAAAATGAGACTGAGTATTTGATTTTCATTGAGAGTGTAACTTCAAATTAAAAATTTTATGATTTCAAATTTGATCTTCTGTTTTAATATTATAAAGTAGTACGTGTATTAACCCCGGCAAAGCCAAAACGGTTGCCTGAGTAATTACATATTTTTCATTGATTCAAATGGGGTGCGCGTTAAGTTATAAAATTTCATCAAATGTTGTGATGTAGTTTAGCTTTCTCAATGAAGTTATACTTAGATCGTCTGAATTAAGTACAAGAAATTTTTGATTGAACGCCCGCCGGCCTCATTTTTCAAACATAAAAAATATATTTAACAGTTAAGAGTAAATTTATTTAAATAGAAAAGCTCACGTTTTAAAAAATATATCTAAATCAGTGACAATCAGCAAAATCTGTGTTATCCGTGTTCCGTACTTAGGGCTGAGCATTTATGTAATTTCACATTGAATAACCTGTTTAATAACTTTATTTTGCATATATATCTATTTCAATGGACAATATTCAACATACTGCAAAGACGTTAGTAGAATTATCAGGGAAACGAGCTGAGACTCAGCCTGATAAACCCGCTTTTATTTATCTTGAAGAAGGTGAAAGAGAAGCAGGTATTTTTACTTATAAGGATTTGGATACACGTGCAAAAAGCATCTCAGCAAAACTTCAGTCAATGGGTCTTAAGGATGAAAGAGCATTGCTGATCTATGAATCCGGACTCGACTATATCGATTCTTTTTTCGGATGTTTATACTCAGGAATAATTTCCGTTCCGCTGCACCTCCCCGGAAAAAATAAAACACTTTCAAGGATCTCCGCAATCGCGAAAGACAGCGGTGCAAAGATCATTTTGTCCACAAGCGAGATCAGAGAAGAACTCGAGAGTGAATTTGCAAAAGATGAAATATTAAAAGATCTGAAATGGATAGATACAGAGGTCATCGGCAATGAACTTGAAAAAGACTGGAAAGACACCGGCATCATCGGGGATACTCTTGCTTATCTTCAGTACACATCCGGTTCAACCGGAATTCCAAAAGGAGTGATGGTCAATCACAGGAATTTGATTACGAACATAAATATCATTGATAAGTCACACGGGCATAATGATGAAAGTGTAATGGTGACATGGCTTCCGATCCATCACGACATGGGACTGATCTATGGAATGCTTCTTCCCTTCTGCTGCGGATATCCTTGTTACTTTATGACACCGCAGGCATTTGTTCAGAAACCTTACAGATGGCTTAACGCTATTTCAAAATATAGAGGAACACACAATGCTGCTCCCAACTTTGCTTTCGAACTCTGTCTGAATAAGATCACTGAAGATCAAAAGAAAACTCTGGATCTTCGCACATGGACTGTCGCGATGAATGCCGCGGAACCTGTTCGTGCAGAGACCATATACAAATTCACTGACTATTTCAAAGACTGCGGTTTCGAATTAAAATTCTTCTGCCCGGGCTACGGTCTTGCTGAAGGAACACTGATCTTATCCACAACTTTCAAAGATGATCTTCCCGCGATGAAAAGATTTGATGACAGTTCAATTGAGAAAAATAATTTCGCGAAAGATGCGGATAAAGAAGATTCGCAATCAAAGATCCATGTAGGACACAGTAATTCTATTGAAGATACGAGAGTCGCTATTGTTGATCCTGTAACTTTTATTGAATGTAAAGAGGGTGAAGTCGGTGAAGTATGGGCGTCCGGAATTTCCATCGCGCAGGGTTACTGGAAAAGAGAAGACTCGACGAAAGAAACTTTCAAAGCTTTTATTAAAGGAACGAATGAAGGACCATTCATGCGCACCGGTGACCTTGGATTTGTTAAAGACAACGAACTATATATTACAGGCCGTCACAAAGATCTGATAATTATCCGCGGACAGAATCATTATCCTCAGGATATTGAATATACAGTTGAAGCAAGTCACCCTGCTTTGAGACTTGGATGTGTCGCTGCTTTTTCAATTGATGAAAACGGAGAAGAACATCTGGGCATTGTGCAGGAAGTTCAGAAAAATTTTGTAAAAGACTTTGACGCGGAAGAAGTTTTCAAAGCAATACTTAAAACTGTTTCCGGAGAACATGATCTTCAGGTGTATTCAATTACGCTGATACGTCCTGGTACAGTTCCGAAAACTTCCAGCGGTAAGATACAGAGAAGAGCCTGCAGCGCGGGAATTGAAGATGGCTCATTGGAAGTGATAGCAGTATGGAAACATGGAGAGATCTTAGATCTTAGATCTCAGATTTTAGATTCAAAAGAAAAAGATGATCATAGAAAAACTGATACTTTGAAAAATGAAAAATTTATTTCAACTAAGCATAATCTGCAAGAGTGGATCTCTAACAGGTTGTCGGAAATGATGCAGATCAAAAAAGAGTCAATTGATACAGGTGAA
>JBDTLQ010000372.1:0-3747 GCA_039934715.1 Ignavibacteria bacterium
TTAACCCTGCAAATATTGAAGCGAATAATTCGATTTCAGGTTTACCTTTGTGTAAAATAAAAAACGGTATCATTTGTATAAATACTGAATAGTATCCGAATTTTTCTTTCAGACCAAACAATGCGTAACCTCTCCAGAAAAATTCCCATCCCAGCATGTAGATAAGAATACATAACTCATAAATAAAAAATGCGGAGAAACTCTCTCTTACTTTTGAGCCGCCTTGCGGATAGGCAGCGGCGAAGGTCTGCGAACCCGAAGCTATCCATACAACGATCAGCATTATAAAAAGGAAAATTCCAAAAGTTGTAAATCCGAACTTTTTATCACCGAGTGTAAATCCGTAATCATGAAGTTTTTCCCTGAAGACCAGTCTAATCGACAGCAAAGGCAGGATAAACATTAAACTGCCGTCCGTTAAAAACCAATAAATGCGTGAGAAATACCTGTCACGGCTGAAATTCTCATAATAGAAATTAGGTGATGCTATTACAATTGAAAGAAATGTGATAAGCGCTATTGAAATAAAAATATAGCTAACCTTAAAATTTAATTTTTTTATTTCAACGAGAAGTGATCTTAATTCTGCGGAGAGGTATTTAATCAATTTTTAAAATTACAGTTTTTTCTTAATGATGTATTGAAGTTTCTGAGGTTCAACCTTAAGCAAGTTTGTTTCTCTTGGAATATTCACATCGGGAACAACATAACCGAGCGTATCGCTTTCAATTTTATTGAATTCAATTCTTACATCGATATCAGATAGACTAATTTGCGCTAACTGATTAACTCCACCTCTTAAAGATAAACTTATCTTGGGAGGTATTAACAAAACTTCCTTATCTTCCGGCACATTTAAAACTTCCACATCAACATCGTCAAAGTTTTTCTCGGCAGAAAGCTGAACATTATATGTAAAATTGATCTGCCTCGGTTCAATACGAGTTATATTTGATAGAGTATCCTTAATGCTGACGGATCCGCTTAAGTTTGAATTAACATTGTTAAAAACTTTAGTTACAGTTGGAATAAACCTGATCTTATTTATTAGTGCAGATGATCCCTGAATACGGACTGAGTCAGGTGAAAGAATAAGGTCCCCGACAATGCTGTAACCTTCCCTGAGATTAACAACAATATTATTCTTAACAGGTACAAATTTTTCCGATACCTTGTCAAAATTAATTGTAATTGTATCCGGAGTAATTTTTAATACTGAAACGTTTGGCTGAAGATTCAATCTTTCATTTACAAATTGTTCAGTGATAATTCTTGAATCCTTCTTCATTCTAGAAATATCGAGAGAGTATTTGAGATCTTTTGAAATCAGTATATTTAAAAGATCCCAACCCTTTCCCTTAACCGTAACGTCAATTGATGCAGGAATTTCTTCGGAGAGTGCTTGCGATTTTGACGATTGAACTTCGACGGGAATAGACAGATCCAGCGAATAACTTGTATTTAAATTAATGTAGAGCCAGAGAGCCAATGCAAAGCTACAGGAGAAAAGAAGGATTTTTAAATTCTTTTTCATAAAGGAATTACTGTTTTAACTCAGTCTGCCATTGATCATTTCTCATTTCATTTCTGAAAGTGCTATGCACAAGCCAGTATACTCCGGTAGAGGGCTGCCTTTCAATAAAAACAGACTCGCCTCCCCCTTCGACTGAATTGTATTTCCATATTTCATAACTTTTTGTATCTGCTTCAAATGGAAATCTTTCTATGTCATCGGGTTTTCCGTAAATAATCAGAATGCGTCCCCTGTCGGTCTTCCATCCTTCCTTGTATGCTTCCTTATAAGTCTTATTGGCTTCGAGTATTCTTTTAAAATACGCAATTTTTCTGTCAAGTATTGGAGAATTCGGATTTGTATTCTTGGATTTCCAGAAGTTATACATGTATTTTCTTTTATCATCCAGGGTAAGAAGGTTTTCAAATTTATTAATCTCCTGATCTGTCATTATATATTGTGATTTGTCAAATTCATTATCAAGAGTTTTCTTATTCATTGCAGCATACTCAGTTTTTAGAAAATCATCCTGATTATTAGTAATTGAAACATTGTCTATATTATTGAAAATAAAAAACTTTTTTTGTCCAGTTATATTCACATTCTTGGCTGGGTCATTCAATGAAATACTTAATGTATAAGAACCTCGTTTAAGACTATCGACTTTCACCTTCCCATAGTCCGCTTTTGACTCCGTGGTTCTTTTTATTTTCTTTGAAAAAGAAATTACGGTATCATTGTTAATGTTAGCGATTGAATAATTCAAATTGAATTCATCTGAAATATTTTCAGGTTTCAGGTTGTACATCTCAAAATAATAATAAAGATCTTTCAGATTCATCCCGAATAAATTTGAAGGATTAGGTACTACTTCAAGTGTATTTTTATAAAATATACTTTTGTCATCATTTGCTTTATGGATCAAGGTAGACAATTCTATATCGCTTACTTTCAGGCTGTTATCAGAGTAATAACTAATGTTAATGCTTTCTTCATAGAGGTCCTGTTTCGTTGAATCATTAAAATCACTTCCTGTGATCTTCAATTTGTAGTTTCCATCCTTAAGTAAATAGTTCAGCTGGCCTACCAGTTTCTGCATGAGCTTTTCATCAGCAGTATCTGATGCAGCAGAAGGAGTTTTATAAATATTTGAGATAAGAACCCTATTATTACTAACGTCAAGTATGGAGATATCAATTTTAGCTGCTGCTTCAAACATATTGCCATTGAGATTATACTTAAGGTTTTTTTGATTGACCGAATAGTAAACTTCAAGTATTGATTCATCATTGTCTGCTTTAAACAGTGCATAGTCAAAATTAAAATATATATTTTCGTCACATAAACAAGTTTTATAAAACAACAAGAATCCTAAGATAAAAATAAATACCCTTTTCACTTTTGAATTAGTTTAAATTAAAAAAGGTAACCAAAAAGTTTTGATTACCTTTAAATAGTTATTTAAAAAAATCTATCCCGGATTAGAATCCAAGATTGATTGTAAAAAATTGATTTGCATCAAACCTTTCAGCTACTCTGTATGCATAGTCAAAGCCAATGTTGAAACTATTGCTGGCGTTGTATTTAAGTCCTGCACCAAAGCTCGGTCCTGTAAACACTCTATCATCCTGGTTGTCATTACTGAACTGATAACCACCTCTGAGATAAATAAGATTATTGAAACTGTATTCCAAGCCTAGGTTATAGTCATCAGTTGAAAAACTATTGTTCTGAAATGTTCCATGAACCATAAGATTGTTTTTCTTATCCAACCTAAAATCATAGCTCAATCCAAGAGATAAAGCAGTTGGTAATTCAAAGTCTGCAAGATTGATTGACCTTGGTTCATTTTGAGTACCGGCTGGTGTTCCTGGCGGCTGAAAGAATTGTTCAAGATCGGGTCCTGAGAAAGTCATGCTTGGTCCGAGATTTTTTAATGCAACACCAAATTTTAATCCACTTCCGATAACGCTGTAGTTAAGACCAAAGTCAAACGCAAATCCTGAAGAGGTTTCACGGGCTATTTTATTGTAGATAAGTTTTGCAGTTGCACCAAAAGAAATTCGATCGGTCATATTTCTTGCATAACTGAGTCCTGTAGTGAGATACGTAGGTGAATATGTTTCGCCGGTTCCTTCCGGATTATTTACAGTTGTCACCGGGATATCTCCAAAGCTTAAAGCTTTTACAGACAATGCAACGGTACCAAAACTGCCTAGCTTATAAGCTCCTGC
>JBDTLQ010000373.1:0-3745 GCA_039934715.1 Ignavibacteria bacterium
ATAGAACTTCTGAAAAACTAAATCTCCAGAGTCTGTCATTCCCGCATGTTTTAAGCGGGAATCCATTTACGAGTGAAATTAAATTCTGCTATAAAACCAAATTCATAGTAATCAATTAAATCATTACAAATCATAGTTCAAAAAAATAAAAAATAATCATAGTTAAAATTAGTGGATAAAAATAATAATAAAACAGTTTCCGATATAAGAACCAAAGACACTAAACCGGTAATTAAAGGAAAAGAGACTGAAGTCAAAAAATCAAAATCCCGTGAATTTGCTGATGCACTGGTATATGCAGCAATAGTCGCTTTTATCATAAAGATATTGTTGTTTGAGGCATTCCGTATTCCGACCGGCTCGATGGAAAAGACATTGATGGTCGGGGACTTTTTACTGGTTACAAAATTTACATACGGAGCTACATCTCCGAGAAATATTCCTTTTACTGATATTCGTCTTCCTTACTTCAAACTTCCGAGTTTTAAAGATCCGAAGAAAGGCGATATTATAGTTTTTGATTTCCCGGGTGACAGAGACGAGCTTGAATCAAAAGAAGTTGTGAATTATATAAAACGTTGTGTTGCAACTCCCGGTGATACTGTTCAGGTAATTGATAAACAATTGTATATAAACGGGGAAAAATTTCAAAATCCGACTTTTTCACAATTTGATAATGTAAAACGTCCGCAGAATTTTGTTAATCCCAGAATGTTCCCGAAAGGCTCTGAATGGAATGAAGACTGGTATGGTCCGATTCGTGTTCCGAAGAAAGGTGATAAACTGAAGATTGATTCATCAAATTATGAAGGCTGGAAAATGTTCGTAATGAAAGAAAAGCATAAAATTAATCTGACTTCAGAAAGGAAAGTAATGGTGGATGATAAGGAGCTTCCGAATGATGAATACACTGTTGAACGTGATTATCTTTTCATGATGGGAGACAACAGGAACAATTCTCTCGACAGCCGGTTCTGGGGATTTATGCCCGTCGAAAATATTGTCGGTGAAGCCTTCATGATCTACTGGTCATGGGATCCGAGCATTTCATTCCTGAACTTATTCGACCTCATCGGCTCCACAAGATGGGAGAGGATAGGGACAATGATTCGCTAGAAATTTGTGATTGGGGATTTGGAATTTCGGAATTTGGAATTTGGAATTTAGAAATTTCGGATTTGGGATTTATTTCATTTTAGATTTTAGATTTTTCATTTTAGATCATTATAGATCCCTGAATTGAAAATCTGAAATCTATTTTTTTTTTAATATTAAATTCCAAATCCGAAATTCTAAAATCCCAAATCTAATAATCCCAAATCCGAAATTCCAAATCACAAATCTAAAATCAACAATCTAATATCTAAAATCGGATAGTATCTACTTTTGAAATTTATTAATTTGCAATAATAAATTAACAAAGCATGGCCAAGACCTCAACCAAAGTTAACCCTACTCAATTAAGGCTTGAAGAGATCGAGAAGGAACTTGCCGAACTTTCTGAGAAAAGAAACTCGCTTGTTTCTCACTGGAATCTGGAAAGAGATCTTATAAAATCAATACGTTCCGCTAAACAGGAAATTGAAGATCTGAAAACCGAAGCCGACAAATATGAACGCGAGGGAAATCTCGCCAAAGTCGCGGAGATCAGATACGGCAAGATCGCAGAAGTTCAGAAAAGGATAGACGAACAATCCGGGAAGCTTGCCGAAGTTCAGAAAGATAACAGAATGCTGAAGGAGGAAGTTGATGCAGAGGATATAGCTGAGATAATTTCTAAATGGACAGGGATCCCTGTGACAAGAATGCTTGAGAGTGAACGTCAGAAGCTTGTCCAGATGGAAGAGAATCTTAAGAAGAGAGTAATAGGACAGGAAGATGCTGTTGCGGCAGTTTCGAACGCGATAAGAAGATCGCGTGCAGGACTTCAGGACGAGAACAGACCTATCGGATCATTTATTTTCCTCGGCACTACAGGTGTCGGAAAGACGGAGCTTGCACGAGCACTGGCTGAATTTCTTTTTGATGATGAAAAAGCAATGGTAAGAATTGACATGAGCGAGTATATGGAAAAATTTTCTGTATCAAGACTTATCGGCGCTCCTCCCGGATACGTTGGTTACGAAGAAGGCGGTCAGCTCACTGAAGCTGTAAGGCGAAGGCCTTATTGTGTTGTACTTCTTGATGAAATTGAGAAAGCCCATCCGGATATATTTAATATTTTGCTGCAGGTTCTTGATGAAGGAAGACTGACTGATTCACAGGGCAGGACGGTTAATTTTAAAAATACGATAATTATCATGACATCTAATTTAGGCTCGCACCTGATACAGGAAAAGATGCATGAGATAAATGATAATAACCGTGATGAGGTAATGGGTGAACTAAGAGGCAGGCTAATGGAGCTGCTCAGAAAGACAGTACGTCCCGAATTTCTGAACCGAATAGATGAAATAATATTGTTCATGCCTTTGACACAAAAAGAGATCAGGCAGATCGTAGACCTTCAGCTTGAGTATTTGATAGGTAAAGTCGAAAGAAATAATATGAAGCTTATCATTGATGATGATGTAAAGGACTGGCTTGGTAAACTCGGATTTGATATTTCATACGGCGCAAGACCTCTGAAGAGGACAATTCAAAAACATATCACGAATGTATTGTCGGAAAAAATACTGAACACTGAATTCCTGCCGGGTGATACAATTGAAGCAATGCTCAATAATCAGGGACATATTATTTTTGAAAAGAAATAAGTGTGTTGAGTGTGTTGAGTAATTATTTTATTTGAAGTATAAAACAAATGAACGTCTGACGTCTTACGTCTTACGTCTAGCGTCTCGCGTCTCGCGTCTTGCGTCTAGCGTCTAGCGTCTAGCGTTTAACTTAATCCAAAAAAGCTATTGATAAATTACACTGAGAATTACTTTGATTTAGCGCTGTTAAAATTATCCGACATCAAACTGCACGAAGCCACCGAGAACAACCGACTTAGAAATATCTATAAGAGAATTTCCAAAGCAAAATATCTCATCAACCCCGTTATTGTCGGAAAGTATTATAATGACATCATTCTGCTTGACGGGGCAAACCGTTACGGTTCTCTCAGGGAGATCGGATGCAAGCTTATACTTGCACAGGTACTTAATTACAAAGATAAATCTTTACGGCTGGAAAAATGGAATCACCTCGTTTATGATTTTGATCTTGACCGGCTGAAAAGATTTTGTGATGAGAATGATCTGACTTACAGAAGAGTATCTTATCCTGATGGGATCAAAGCGATAGGGAAAAATTTTAATTACATGCTGGCGGCCGATATTACGAGAAATGAAAACATACTGATAAACTTGCCGGATAATCTTGAAGACCTGTTGCAGCAGGTTGATAAAATTACAAAGACATATTTCGGACTTTACCAGTTTGACAGGTCTGAGTGTGATATTAAGTTTTCCGATCTTAGAAAGTACACAAGAAAGAAAGGAACTCTGATCGTGTTTCCCGATTTTCAGAAGCATCACATAATAAGTATTGCAAATAATGATCTGAGGCTGCCGGCTGGCATATCAAGGCACAGAATTCAAAACCGTGTGCTTCATGTGAAGTATGAAATAAAAAAACTAATTAGTGATACAAAGATCTTGGAGAAGACAAGGGATCTGAAACAAATGCTTATGGAAAAGATCGACAAGAATAAAGTCAGACAATACGAAGAGTCTGTGATCGTATTTGATGAATGATGCAT
>JBDTLQ010000374.1:0-3731 GCA_039934715.1 Ignavibacteria bacterium
TCCATATATAATTAAATTTTGTGTTTTAAAAAAATCCACTTGAAGGTACTAAATAAAGAAAGCCGGAAAATTATTTTTCCGGCTTATCATCAAATACCTTTATTCTGTGCCAACGTTTATTTGATCAAAATCATGCTCTTTATCACGTTAAAATTTCCTGAGGACATTTTATAAAAATAATTACCGCTGGCAAGCGAAGAGCCATTAAACTTTATCTCATGATAACCCGCGTTCTTAAACTCGTTGACTAACGTCATCACTTCTTTTCCTGAAATGTCATAAATTGTGATCTTAAGATTGCCATCAGCGGGCAGAAGGTATTCTATTGTTGTTGTAGGGTTGAAGGGATTAGGATAATTTTGTTTTAACTCAAATCCCTCAGGCTGTCCGATAACAACTTCACCGCTCAAATTGAAATATTCATAACTGCCATTGAAATCGATTTGCTTTAACCTGTATTTATATTTGTCCGGGCTCAGTCTGTTATCATTGAAAGTGTAATTACTTAACCCTGATACATTGCCATTGCCCTCAACAAATCCAATTCTGTTCCATCCGTTTTTTGAATCAGATCTTTCAATATCAAATCCTTTGTTGTTGATTTCATTTAATGTCTGCCAGTTTAATATAACTGTGTTTAGTGATTTAGAAAAGCTGAAGAAAGTAAGTTCAACGGGTAAGGCTGTTACAGGTTGCTTATCTATATATTTTCCTAATTTTCCAACAGCTTTCACTACGGTGGTCATAGTGCTTGTCAGTGTCGGCACCTCTTTTACAAGAACCGAGAATAATGGCGTACTGCCTCCGCTTGATTCTTTTATCCATGTTGTTCCTCCGTTTGATGTCGATAATATTGTTCCGTCTTCTCCTACTGCATATCCGTTGTCGGTAATTGTCTCTTCAAAATCGATTGAATGTAATGTACTCGTTGTCCCGCTTGATTGATCAAACCAGAAATCACCACCGTCTGTAGAAATTTTAAGTGTGCCGTTTGTCCCGCATACATATCCCGTGCTGCTGTTTATAAAATAAATTGATTTCAGATCTTCGGTAGTGCCGGAAGTTTTGGTCATCCAGTTAAGTCCTGCGTCAGTTGTTTCCAATATTGTCCCGGCACTGCCGGCGATGAACACGTGATTTTGGTCGAGAGGAAAAACGGAATTGAGATCGTTTGTTGTCGGGGATACCAGCGCAACCCAGATAAGTCCATATCCTAAGATTGTTCCTCCATTCCCGACGCACCATCCGATATTTGTTGCCGGGAAGCCAAAATTATCTACTACAATAGAATTTAAATGCTGTGAAGTACCGGAAGTTTGTGAGAACCAGTTGACACCCGCATTCTCTGTTTTTTGGATAGTCCCCAGTCTCCCGCAAGCCCAGCCTGTATCATTTTCATCCGGAAAGCAAATGGAGTAAAGATAATTGAAAGATGCCGTAGAAATTGTAGTCCAGTTTTCTCCTCCATTTGTGGTTTTGTTTACATAACCGTCCATGGTGCTCATCCATCCGGTCATTTCATTCCTGAATTCAACATCAAATATCCATAGTCCCTGCGTGAAAGGTGCGGTGTACTGTATCAATTGATTTTTCCATGTCGCTCCACCATTGGTCGTAACAGACACATACCCCGCGTCTCCAACAACCCATCCTGTCATGTCATCTACGAAATCAATTCCTCTCAATGTTCTGTTTGTTCCTATTCCCTGAGCAACCCAGTTAGTTCCTCCGTTAGTTGTTGAAAATATCATAGCACTATCACCTGAAAAAAATCCACTGTAGCCGGCTGTGTGACCGTTCATCTCATCAGTGAAATCAATACAATAGAGTGTTGCAAAAGTTGGTGCGGAAGTAGTTTGAGTAACCCAGTTATTTCCTGCGTTAGTTGTAACATAAATTTTGTTTCCACCGGCGGTCCAACCGGTGTTAGCATTTATGAAAGTTAAATCATTCTGATTGACCGGATTGCCCGGGGCTGTATTTTCTGACCAGGAAGCTCCTCCGTCAACGGTTTTTGAAACATAGTGTGTGCTATTCGTGCTCAGACCTTTCAGTGCGGTGGAAAAATAAATTGCGGAGCCGGAATTTACAAGTAATGCAGTCCAGGAAGAACCTCCGTTAGTTGTCTTTATAGTATAGGATGAACCTATTGCATAGCCTGTGTCAATGGTTGGAAAATATATTCCTGTCAAATTTATTGCTGTCCCGGTAGAAAGGGATATCCAGTTGCTGCCGCCGTTTGTAGTTTTGACGATAATGCCTCCGCTTCCTGCTATCCAGCCTGTCAATGAATTTATGAAATAAATACTTTTGAGACTTTTCGATGTACCGCTGGTTACGCACTGCCAGTTTGAACCACCATCCACTGTAGCAAGAATGGTTCCGGAATCTCCGGCGATGTAGCCGTTAAATTCATCCATAAAAAAAACTGCATTCAGGTTCATAGCAGTTGATTTTAGTACCCATTCTGATTGTGAAAAAGCATTGGATGTAAGTGCTATAATTGTTATCAGCATTAAGATTAATTTATCAAAGTGTTTCATTTATTTCTCCTTCCTGTTTTATAATTTTGAAAGGCAACCCAACTTGCAGTTGCAAACTGCATATCTAATGTTTTAGAACGAGTCCGGATCCCATAACTAAACATCGAGTTAAACTGCCTTTCATAAAATGTTTTATACAAAACTACAGGAGTATAAGAGGGGAATCAAAGAAACTTTTTCCCGTTTGCAAAAAGAAAATTTACTGAGATGTGAATAAAAAAGTTTGAAAAATAATGAAAGGATATTCTTTTGAGGAATATTACTTTTAATTTGTAGAATAACAGAATTGATCTATAGGGCAATTTTCATTTGCAGCGAAACAATTATCTATATTCCGAATCCAATGCTGACATCAAAAAACGGTGTAAAGCTTTCAAAAGGGGAGTTATCATTGTTCAGCACGTCGACTTCAATCCCTGCATTCAGGTAAACATTTGGCGCGAGTGCTTTTGTGTAGCCAAGACCGAGAAACAAGAACGGAACACCTGTATCTTCTGTGCCGTTCAGAGTAGTTGTGGTCTTATATACCTGATATGAATATTCCGCTTTCACATAAAACTGGGAAATGGGGTTGTATTGCAGGAACACATTTCCTCCGTATGAATTTGATTGAAGCGTAGTTTCGTTGGAAGTATTCTGTCCGATCTTATCCCATGAATGTCTGTAAACAAATTTTAATCCTCCCAATACATGCGGACTGAACCTGTATCCGATAAGCGGTGATAAACGCACTTCTGTATAATCACCAAAGGTTACACCAATATCACCGCCGACAAATACTCTCTTCATTTGTGTCTTGTTAATTGATGGCAGATCCTTTGAGCGAACACCATTAGCTTTGTCTGCTAATGAGATGCCAAAGGAAGAACATGTATTGATCATGAAGATGTAAATTAGTGCTATGATTATTTTATTCATAAGACAGGATTTAAATGTTTTACTAATTTAAAACATTAAAATTTAATTTGAAACAGAATTATAGTTTAATAACAATACTTCGATCCAGTGCTGTCCAAATTAAATTAAAAAACTTATACTTAGTTTAATGTCATTACAAAAAGTGAATTAAATTTGTAGAATAGAAAAATAACCCGCCTGTGATAAATTGCCGATAAAGAAATTCAGAGCAATGACGATAAGCAGGAATTCCTGAGTACAGCACCACTTAAAAAGTTATCACCACAATTA
>JBDTLQ010000375.1:0-3714 GCA_039934715.1 Ignavibacteria bacterium
ATATTGTTTATGCAGATCGGCGATCTCAAGTATCTGCTGTTTCTTGTGAACATCGGCGTTGATCGTTGATGCAATATAATAAAGCTTGCGGTCCGGCTCCCTGATGTTTTCATATGCAACAAGTGTTTCCTGCGGAATGGTCCTGTTGATCTGAACATACTCTGTAAAGAGTTTTGTTGCTTGCCGGATCAAAGCTTCAAGCTCGGTGTCTTTCTTGATCGCGTTATTCCTGATATCGAAATCAGCGGATATATATTTTTCGCTATAAAACTTTTTAACTTTTGCAGTCACCAGTCCGTCGACAAGAACCTTAATGAGCCCGTTGGGAAGTCTCAGTACCTGTATGATCTTTGCAATTGTTCCGGTCTTGTATAGGTTTTCAAATGTCGGCTCCTCTATCTTTTCATCGAGCTGAGTCACAAGCAAAATGAATTTATCTTTTTCGATAGATTTATTGATCGCCATGATAGTGGATTCTCTTCCCGCCAATATCGGAAACATCATATATGGAAATACTACAATATCCTTTAGGGGAAGTATGGGCAGCTTTGTTGGTATTGTTACATTCAGATCGGGTATGCTGGATTGCTTTTCGTAAATTACTTCACCTGCAGTTTCAATGATATCCGTCTTTGGTTTTATTATCTCTTTCTTTTCTTCTTTACTTTTTGCCATTATGAGTTAAATTCTTTTGTGTAAATAAATATAAATTTACTCTAATATAGTTTCAATCCTAAACTTATAGAGTTACTTTACCCGTAAGTACACTACAAATAATTGCCGGCTGAGATTTGCAGAATTGTGATGGTTGAAATATGTAAAAAGAATTTAATTTTGATTTTTCTGCGTAAATCTGCGAAAAATATTTGCGTGATCTGCGAGAAAAGGATCCTTTGGAGAGAATTAATCTGTTCATTACTTTCATTAACTCTAAAATTATCAACATTTCATGAACTATTACCCTCTATAAAATGGTTATAGGAATTACTTTCAGTTTTTATTTGTCTTGATTAAGCTCCTTATTAAAAATATTTTTAATTGAATTTAAAAAAGATCTTGAGATCGTCGAAATTTATATTTATCGTTTTATCCCTCTCACTGCTTTCAATATTCCAAACGGGATGTAATTATCTGACTCACAGAACTCTTTCTGTTGATAATCCTTACGATTCGACGAAAAGTGATCAGGACCCCAACTATAACGTCTCCCTCGATTTTAATTATCAGGATTTTACTTCCTATCTATACATGGGCAACAGAGTTGAAAACTTCACTGCTTATTTCAATACATTCTACCGGTCAAAAGAAGACTACGATGATGCTTATGAAGAATACAGGGCTTCTCTTATTTCATTTTATAACAGACGGCTGGATTCTCTCGGGATCACACCTTTAATATCGGGCTCGGTAAAAGACAAACTTGATAAGGCAATTGAAAGAAGTTCAAAGATAATCCAGTTTCATAAGAACAGTAAATTTATTGATGACGCGGTTTTAATCATTGGAAAGTCATACTTTTTTGAAACAGATTACTATAAGGCGGAGCGGACTTTCAATGAGTTCCTTTCAAAGTTCTCAACAAGCGTGCTTGCTGATGAGGCGATATTATTTCTTGGAAGGACCAAAGTAAAACTTGGAAAAGATGATGAAGGGATAAAAATATTTAAAGACCTTGAAGACCGGTCAACAGATAACGAAGTACGTTCACAGGCTGCTCGTGAACTGGGAATTCTTACTTACAACAGCCGCAACTATGACGAAGCGGCAAATTATTTTAAAGCCTCCATAGATTTTTCCCGTGATAAAGAACGAAAAGCGGAAGGACAGTTCATACTCGCGAAGATCCTCTCAGTGCATAAACCCGAGCTGGCTGCTCAGGAATATAAGAAAGTCGTTGACTACACTTCGGATTTTGATCTCTTATTTTATGCAAGATTAAATTACGCGAAAGGACTGATAAACAACAAAGATTATAACAACGCGGGTTCGGAGCTGGAGGTATTAAGAAGGAAGTACCGAGATGAGCCTTCATTCACAAGACTGGTGGATCTTGAGATCGCCAATAATTTATATGAACAGAAAAAATATCCCGAAGCCCTTGAAAAATATTATGAGGTCATCGTTAAATACGCTAACACTGCTTCCGCTTCCGATGCTTACTATCATTTAGCCCGGCATGAAGAAGATATAAACAAAAATTATCTCACAGCTTTTGTGAATTATAAGAAGGCTGTTCAGGAAGATGCGACCTCGGATTATTTCAAAGAGAGTTCATTAAAGTCATCAACATTTGAAAAATATTTTACGCTTCTCGACGAAGTGGGTGATACAAACAAGATCGAGATCCCGGAAGTGAATCCTGATGTGGAAAAATTCAGAAGAAAGTATAATGAAGAGAAAGGCATCGAACAGCAGATCGAAGAAAAGAAGAATCCACAAGATAATGGAGACCGTGATAATGGTGACCGCGGAGGAAAAGGTAAGCCGGGCGGATTTAAAACAAATTATTTTGCCGCGAGAGATTCAGTAGAGAAAACAGAGGAAGAACAGAAGATCCCCGAAGCCGGACCCGAGCCGCCGCCAAAAGAGCTCATGAAGCAGAAGGAACAGAAACGTAATAATACAGGAAATGATACAATGAAAGTAATTGAAGGTGATTCTTCAATTACCGAAATGAACGACTCTGTAAAAGGAGTAAGGGATTCCATTGAAACCAAAGCCAAGGATGATAAAACATTCAATGCGTATTACGAGATCGCGGAGATCTTTATTTATAATCTTAATCAGCAGGATTCAGCAGAGCACTATTTAAAAATTCTGCTTGATAAATTTTCTGACTCTGATAGGCAGTCTAAATTGCTGTATACTCTTGGTAATTTTTACAAAAATAACGACAGGAAAACTGAAGCTGATGAAACGTTTTCAAAGATAATTTCAAACTATCCAAATACTATCTACGCCAATGAATCGAAAAAAATATTGGGAATAAGAACAACTGAAACCGAGTTCACAAAATCTCCGGCGGACCAGTTCCTCAGGCAGGCGCTTGATCTTATGAATGAAAATAAATCCGCAGAGGCAATTGTAGTTCTTCAGGATTTTATATCAAAGTATCCCGAAGATACACTGGTTGCTAAAGCGCTTTTCGGGATCGGATGGATCTACGAAAACAAGCTTGTCAACAAAGACAGCTCTGTTTTTTATTATAAAAAATTACAGGAGTTGTTCCCGCAATCTCAATACACCGTTAATGTCACTCCCAAGCTGGAATACATCGCTTCACTTGAAGTTAAAGACTCAACCGGTGTCATTAAGGAAAATCCTGATTCAACAAATGTTGAAGGTGAGATCGGGCTGGATCCGGAAAAGCAAAATGAATCTGTCATTAATACTAAGAAGGATGAAAATCCGGAAGAAGTAAAAGAAGAAGTAAAAATAGATACAACAGGTACCGGTGAGGAAAATAAATTATCACAGGAAGAAATCGATAAGCTATTGAAAGAAACTGAACAACCTGCTGAACAACCGACTGATGGGAAATAGTTTTTTACGCGAGACGCGAGACGTAAGACGCGAGACGTAAGACGCGAGACGCGAGACGCGAGACGTGAGACGTAAGACGTAAGACGTAAGACGCGAGACGTAAGACGCGAGACGCGAGACGCGAGACGTAAGACGCGAGACGTAAGACGCGAGACGTAAGACGCGAGACGT
>JBDTLQ010000376.1:0-3696 GCA_039934715.1 Ignavibacteria bacterium
GCGCACCCTTTTGCGCGCTTTGTGATTAAAAAAAGTTTTAGGGTTAATTTTTAAAAACAAAAAATATATTTCATCTGGGAACAATAAACATATAAATTTCAAAAGAGAAAAATAATTTTGGACAGCAATGAAATTTTTAATAAACTTATTATATTCTTTAGCTTTATTTTTACTTATAAATGTCTTAATTTCCTAACATCGCTCAAATTATTTTACTAATAAAATTTAATGATCCCAAACAAAAAGAATTTATTCTGCGCGCTTTCTTATAGATTGATTTCAAAGATTTGTTTTACGGCTTCCGTAGTGTTCTTGTGTTTCATTGCATCCGCTTTTTATTATCCTCATGATATCCAGGACGATGTAAATAATAAATACACCAATGTTGGTAATATCGCACTAACTGTCACAAATTACGGAACCATAGGAAATGGTTTTCAGAATTTTCCAAATCAGCCTTCATGTCAGTATCCAAAGGGATCCGGCATTGAAAACTTGTTCGTAGGCGGTCTTTGGATCGGCGGTGTAAAGGAAGGCTTCACTTATGTTACGACTGCGGCGGTTGATGTAACAAGTCTCAGCAGGTCTGAAGGTTTTGAATTTACAAACGCTCCGGGCTCGGGAATACTTGAAAGATCATCACTTCAGACGTCTCCCAACTTCAGACCGGATGCGATTTCTCATCAGGATTTTGTGACTGAATTTTTTGATACCAATCTGACAGCAAACGGAACAGTGATCCAGAATCATAATCCTGTCGGACTAAAAGTTCTTCTCGAAACTTACTGCTACAATTTCAACTTTGCCAATAACTGGGTCATACTTAATTACAAGATCGTCAACATCGGATACCGCGGAAATAACAATCCTTTAGACAGTGTCTTTACCGGATTATGGTGTGATGGTGTTGTCAGGAATACAAATATTACTCCTCCTGTTGGTTCAGCTTTTTACAGCAAAGGGGCAGATGGATATGATTTCAACCGATTGATGGCATATGAATATGATTATAACGGTGACCCGGGATTCACTGATACATATGTAGCGTTTAAACTTCTTGGTACCTATCCGAAACCTGACAGTGAAACTCTGAAAGCACGTTCTCATTTTACGATATGGCAGTTCAGAAATACAACTGACCCTGCATATCAGTCTCCGCAAACTGACATTCAGAAATATGTTCGTCTCAACGGATATCTTCAGGACTTTTCTGTCGTAGATGAAGAAAGAAATGACTTCTTAAGACATACCCCGAGCAACCGTTCAACTTTAGTTTCATACGGACCTTACAGAAACACAGATGGAAGTTCATACAGATTAAGATATCTTGAAGATACACTGAATGTAGTGTTCGCTGTTGTCTGCGCGAAAAAGTCCGGCATTGAACCGACAACCTGGGATTCTTCTTTTCAAAGAACAAATTTAAATGTTTCAGCAGGATGGGCACAAAGCGCGTTTGATAACGGTTACAAACTGCCTTCACCGCCAGACATCCCTAAAGTTCAGACCGAGTTAAAAGATAAGAATGTAACACTTTACTGGGCTGCTAATTCCGTAAGATCGGTCGATCCAATTTCAAATATTCAGGACTTTGAAGGATTCCGGATCTACAGAACAAATCCCGGAGCCGACCTTTCACTTAACCTGGATCTGACCAGTGCTTTAAAACTTGTCGGAGAATTTGACAGCGCTTACAATAATATCAGCAACAATACAGGATTTAATTTTATAAAGCTTGAAGATCCGAAATATTTTCCGGGTGATACCACTCCTT
This sequence comes from Ignavibacteria bacterium, assembly GCA_039934715.1. Taxonomy (GTDB): domain Bacteria; phylum Bacteroidota; class Ignavibacteria; order Tepidaquicellales; family Tepidaquicellaceae; genus JAGPCH01. The sequence goes on from JBDTLQ010000376.1 coordinate 1,775, forward strand.
ATTATTTCAGGTTTGACTTTCCTAACCAGCTTAACGGCTTTCAGTATATTTATTCTGTTACCGCGTTTGATAAAGGTGACATCACACAAAATCTTGGTTCACTTGAAAGCTCATTATTAGGAAATACTCAGAGAATTGTTGTTGGTACTCCGGCAAATAATGATGCAAGCGCTGAGGTTGGTGTTTACCCAAATCCTTATTATGGCAGCGCGATCTGGGATGGAAGCGGTAATAAAAAAGAACTGTTAAGGAAAATTTATTTTTATAACTTACCTTCACTGTGTGAAATTTCAATATGGACACTCGCAGGTGATCGGGTGGATCAGTTCGAGCACAACGCGGCGACATATAACGGAAACGATATAGAATGGTTTAACACTTATTCCGACGGTACGCAAAGGTTTGCAGGCGGAGAGCATGCCTGGGATCTTATTACAAAAAATGAACAGGCAATAGCTTCAGGATTATATATTTTTACTGTAAGAGATCTTAATTCCGGTGAAATAAAAAAAGGAAAGTTCGTTATAGTAAAATAGTTGATTGGTTAAAACCGGTTGATTGGTTAACCTGTTAATTGATTGTGTATTATGTTTATGGGGAAATTAATTTTTTACAACTTATCAAATAGAAAAATCGACTTAAAATAATTAACACAATAAAAAAATAAATATAAATATTATGGAAAAGTTAAAACATTTACCAATTGCATTGATATCGGCATATATAATTTATGCTTTAGGATTTAATCTAATGAGCGGCGGTTTTACCAATGTAACATTGCAGCAGATCCAGACCAAGCCTGCGGATTCACTCGCATTAGGAAGAGATAAATCTCCGTTGGAAGGAGACTCTGTCAGTTTTGTTGCGAGAGTTGTTGCCCCGCCAAGAGTTTCACCGGCGAATAACCAGTTGAAGACAATGATGAGAGGAACAAACAGCTGGACATGTTACGCGCAGGATACCGCTAACGGTCTATTCGGCGGGATTGTTATTCGTCAGGGAACAAGAGGTCCGCAAACAGGATTGGATTTTGTTGATACAGGATCAGTGATCAGAGTTAAAGGTGTTGTTCAGGAATTCGGAGCGACTATCGGAAATAACTTCGCGAACACTCTGACACAAACAGCTCTTGATACCGCTGTCGGATACACCATTGATATTTTAAGCGGACAGGCACCAAGACCTGCGCCGAAAGTTTTAAGCATTTCGGAATTCGCGACCGGTGATTATCCAAACGGTGGAACAATCAACTATGTCACAGGTGAAAAGTATGAAGGAATGTACGTTGAAATAAGGAACGTAACAACTGCAGCGGGAATTGGTAACAGACAGCCGTTCAGTATCGTGGATGAAAACGGAAACAGAATGTATATGAGAGATTTTTCTAACTGGTTTTCATCATCACCATCAGGAGATACATTAAGACCATGGACTGCTCCATCTGTCGGAACGTTTGTCAACTATATAAGGGGTGTAGTCATAAACTCTAATAATGAAGGAGCGTTTGGAAGCCAGCTTCCTTATGTGATAATTCCTATTTATCCGAATGATCTCAGCCTGGGCAACGCGCCGCCGGTACTTGGCAGTCCGTTAAGAAGCCCGGGAGTTCCTACTCCGCCTGACAGTGTTCAGGTAAGCGTTACAGCTACTGATCCTTCAATCTTACTGTCTCCTACGACTTTGAATTCCGTAAATGTTCTTTACAGATTTAATGGCGGAGCATTTACAAGCAAGACTATGCCTTTGGTAACAGGAAATATTTTTTCAACAAAAATGCCTCCTGCACCATTAGGAACTTTGGTTGAATATTTTATACGAGCAGAGGATGATGCAGGCGGAATAAAACTTTTACCGTCGGATACGTTGAGGTCAAAATTATTTTACATTGTTAGAAACAACGATTCAATGTCAGTACAGGATGT
>JBDTLQ010000377.1:0-3676 GCA_039934715.1 Ignavibacteria bacterium
CAGCTCAATACTTGCATGACGATTGTCCGTGGTGCTGCTTTATTGAAAATTGCATTAAGCTTCCGATATGCAGCTGTGCTGAAGTCTTACATGACAGCGTTTACTGTGTGAATGGAGATTACTTCTATGATTTCAAATTACAAAATGGAACGCAGTATAATGTTACCAAGATACAGCTTACATCACCCGATGCACCAATTACATTTGTTCCGCAGATATTTCCTTTCAGTTCGTCAATACCACCGGGTGGAATGTTCCCTGCGAAAACCGCACAGATTCTTGGAGGAGCAGCCGGAATGCCGTTCACAATAAGGATTAAATTATTCAGCGGAAATTTCGAATGCTGCTATCTTGAATTAAATCATACGCTGCCGTCTTGCGATACAGCACAATCGTGTGACAACAAAGGGACAAACTTCTGGCTGATGTTTAACGGCAATGCCGGCACACCTCAAACTTTAACATTAAACATAGTATCTGAAACAAATACATCCGGTAATGTCATATACGATGGAGTTACTTATCCATTTGTTGTGTCTCCGGGTGTCGCGAGCGAGGTTATGATTCCGGCTTCTGCTTCAGTCCATACCAGCGATGTAATTGACGACAAAGGAATTCATGTAACATCCCAGAATGAAGTAACAGTTTACGGTCTGAATTTTTCTATGTTTTCGACCGGAGGATATCTTGGTCTGCCTACAGAAATGTTTGGGACTGATTATTTTGTACTGTCCTACAAAAATAATATTGCTTTAAGCGGGTCTCAGTTTGGAATAGTTGCATGTGAAAATAATACCTTCTTAACAATTACACCTTCAGCAACAACGGGTACAAGAACTGCAGGCATACCATACAATATAATTCTTAACGCAGGTGAAACATATGAATTAACGAACTATGATTTTAATTCAGATTTGACCGGTACTCATATCACGGCTTCTCATCCTATAGCAGTATTCGGAAGTGCTCAAACCGCAAAGATCACAAATTCTACTGATCATATAGTTGAAATGTTACCGCCAACTTCAGCATATGGAAAACATTTTTTTACTGTTCCTCTGACAGCCATGACCGGAGATACCTGGAGATTCATGGGTTCACAAAATGGAACAACAATCACTATTAACCCCGGCGGCTCTACGGCTATGGTTGATGCAGGGCAGTTCATTGAAATACCTCTGCCCGTTCAATCAGAAATATTGTCTGATAAACCCATACTGGCTTGTCAGTATCAAATCTTCAATCCTTTTATGATGTTGCTCCCTTCGGTTAACCAGTTTTTAAAAGACTATACTGTTTTTACACCTGGGATCGATTTTACATTTATAGATATTGTTGCCCCGGACGCTGTTGTAAATAGTCTCACTCTTGATGGAGGAACGGTTTCTTTCACGGCAATCGGAAACGGTTACAGCGGAGCAAGTGTATCTGTTGTTCCCGGGACACATAAATTAACAGCGGCCCTTCCGTTTGGATGTAACACATATGGATTTTCAAGATATAGTTCATATGGATATCCCGGCGGCATGAGCTGCGCTGTTTTAAACAATCCTTTCAGTCTCAACTTAAACACCTTTATACAAGGAAGATACAACGATGTAACAAATTTAATGGCAGCCGATACTATAGAAGTGGATATAAGAAACAGCATTGCTCCGTACTGGTTAGTCGAAACATCAAGAGGATATTTGAATGATTCGGGAAAATGCTCGGCAAAATTTTATAATGCAGTAGATGGAGTTGATTATTATGTCGTGCTTAAGCACAGGAATTCCGTTGAAACATGGAGTAAATCGCCCGGACAAAGGTTCAGCGGCGGTGTTTTAAACTTTGACTTTTTATCAAGCTCGCAGTCATATGGAAACAATTTAGGATTAATTGACTCATCTCCTTTACGCTATGGATTATTTTCCGGAGATGTAAACCAGGATGGCGTCATAAATCTGACTGATATTCTGTGGATCCTGAATGATTCTCAAAACTTTGAGTCGGGAGTTTCGGATTTAAATGGTGATGGTGTTACAAACCTGACCGATTTGACTATAGCATATAACAATGCTATTAATTTTGGAAGGATGATTCGCCCATAAAAAAATGAACAACTAATATTATTAGTTAATAATTGACTCAATGGCCAATGGCCAATGGTCAATAGTCATTATATTAATTCATATGAATTTTTAAAATTAAAAAAATGATATGAAAAAGTTAAATACACTTTTTGATTTATACTCATCAGTATTAGCAAAAGTATTACTCATAGTATTTTTTTTATTGAATGTTCAATCAGCTTCACACTCACAAATTCTTAAACTTGGTCAGAGTGTTGTAACATCTTTCCAGGACAATATTACCAGTTACAGTGTCGTTAGAATAGTCGATACAAGAAATATACCTCCTTTCGTAGCCGGGGGAAATCACTGGATTCAAAACCAGTTTTTTAAACCTGACTGGGTTTATAACAGAATGTATAACGTTTTTGGAATAGCGCTGGACAATATTGCAGTTCCAAATATTTTTGTCTCAAGCACCTCGGTGTATTGTAATCAATTTATTACAACGGATAGTATTCTTATTTACCGAATAGATGGAATTACAGGAGCAGTAACAAACTATGTAAGAAGAGAAAATTCTCTGGGAGCGCCTGTTGCCGGAGTTGACTGGATTCGTAACATGAACATTGGTCCCGGTGCCGCGTCAAACATAGGAAATATCTGTTTTGATAAATTTCATGATCAGTTACTGGCAACAAATATGGAAGACGGAAGAATATATATAATCAGAGATAATACTCTGGGCCGCGGAATTGTATTTAATTTTTATGATTTTGATTTGCCCAATAATGACAATGATCCAGGGTTTGCACCAATGGGTCAAAGATTATGGGGCATTGGAAGTTATGGCACAAATAAAAATGATGTGAGGGTATATTTCGGCAGATGGAGATTTGATAAAGCAAGACCGAATACAGCTAACCAATATAATGAGATCTGGTCAATTGCTCTAAACACCGTCGGCGATTTTGTACCTACAACTGTAAAAAAGGAAATTGAAATTCCTAAATTACCTGATTCTACATATTCAAATCCTGTTTCAGATATTGAATTTTCATTCAGAGGTGATATGCTTCTTGGAGAGAGAACGATGGCAGGAGATCAGGGAGACTGTGTTGGAAGTCCCGGCAACTGGGCTCACAAATCCAGAATTCTTGAATATCCGCGGAACATTAGCGGCAATTACACGAGCTTCATTTGGCATAAAGTTGGATTAATGAATCCCCCTATAGGTCTTCCTTTCAAATCTAATAGTGCCGGTGGAGTGGATTTTGACTATGGTGTTTCGGATTCTCTTACCGGTTTAAATTCAGATTGTGATAGTACAATAATCGGGACCGGTGATTACCTATTGCTCTCGAATCCGCCCGGGTTTTTTCAAGCATGGTATGGATTGCAGGTAACAAAGAGATCTTCAGCCGGCGCGTTAAATGTCGAGGATTACAGCCACGTTATAGATCTGAACGGACTTGATGATATCTATGATAAGACAAAGCAGGGCGACGTTGATGTTTACAGGTTAGATGTTTGTGACGACACAACCTGCATAAAAATAATGCGTGACACAACTTATTGTGATTCGACAGGGACATACATATATGAATTCCAGGTATTCAACAATT
>JBDTLQ010000378.1:0-3644 GCA_039934715.1 Ignavibacteria bacterium
TTCTATTCGTAACAAGTGAAGTTTTCCCTTATTCCAAAACCGGTGGCTTAGCAGACATTTCAAATTCCCTCCCTCAGGCATTAAATTCGTTAAGTAACGATGTAAGAATTATAAGCCCTAAGTACGGTCAGCTTGATGAAAGACGTCTTCAGATCCATGAGATCAAACGTCTGAAGGAGCTAAAGATTAATGTGAACGGTAAGGATACAAAGTTCAGCATTAAATCTTCATTCATCCATGGCAGAAATACCAAGGCGCAGATGTATCTCATGGAGAGTCAGGATTATTTTAAGAATAAAGGGATCTATCAAAACCCTATCACCAAAAAAGACTTTCCCAATAACGACGAGAGATATTTATTTTTCGCAAAAGCGGTAATAGAAATTTTAGAGATACTGCAGTGGAAGCCCGACGTCATTCATTGCAATGACTGGCAGACAGGTCTTATTCCTGCTTTACTCAAGACAGTCTATAAAACCAATCCATATCTTAAAGATATCAAAACAGTTTTCACGATACACAATCTCGCTTACCAGGGAAATTTTCCAAAGACAACATTCGCGAAGACAGGTCTCCCCGATTCTGTTTTAACTGAGAAGGGCGGATTGCATTTCGGTCAGTTCAGTTATCTGAAGACTGCTCTTAATTACGCTGATAAGATATCCACTGTGAGCCAGAAATACGCGGAAGAGATAAGAACCAGCAAGGAATTCGGATGCGGTCTTGAAGATGTTTTGAACGCGAGGAAAAAAGATATTGTGGGGATTCTGAACGGCATAGATTATTCTATCTGGAATCCTGTTGTGGACAAGCTTATACCTTACAGATACACGCATCAGGAAATTCCTCTGAAGTATGAAAATAAAAGAGAGCTTCTTGAAAAATATAAAATAGAATTTAATGAAGACACCCCGCTCATCGGTGTGATAAGCAGGCTGGTTGATCAGAAAGGTTTTGATCTTATTGAAAAGATCATGCCTGAACTCATGAAGCTCGATATACAGATGATCATCCTCGGTACAGGAGAAGAAAAGTATCATAAATTTTTAAAGAACGCTCAGAAGAAATATAAGAACAAGCTTGCGATCCACATAGGGTTTGATGAAACTCTGGCGCATCAGATCGAAGCTGCGGCGGATATGTATCTTATGCCTTCAAAGTACGAGCCGTGCGGTCTGAATCAGATGTACAGTCTGAAATACGGAACAGTGCCGATCGTCAGAAACACAGGAGGACTCGCTGATACTATTATTGATTACAGAAAACCGCAGGGTAACGGATTTTTATTTAATGATTATGATCCGAAAGAATTATTAAAGACTGTAAAGTCCGCGATAGATCTTTATAAAGATAAGAGCAAATGGAACAAACTCGCGCGCCAGGGGATGTCTCTTGATTTTTCATGGAAAGTATCCGCGCAGAAATATATGAAGCTTTACAAAGATGTTGCTTTATAGTTATTTGTTATCATGAATAAGGCGATTTTTCTGGATCGTGACGGTACGCTAAATGAAGAAGTGAATTATTTAAAAAGACCTGAAGAGATAAAATTAATTCCAGATTCAATCAAAGCGCTTCAGATCTTTAAAAGCTTAGGTTATCTAAACATTATCATTACAAATCAGTCCGGGGTCGCACGAGGATTTATTTCCGAAGAAGATCTTAGTAAAATTCATTCCGAGTTAATCCAGCAGCTGAAAGAAAAAGATCACAGTCTTATCGATGATATTTTTTTTTCCCCGTTTCATCCGGAAGGGATTATCGAAAAATATAAAATTGAAAGCGAAGACAGGAAACCTTCCATAGGCCTGATCCGTAAGGCACAATCAAAACATGATATTGATCTGACGGAATCATTTTTTATTGGTGACAGTTTAACCGATATGCTGTGCGCTCATAACGCCGGGTTGAAAAGGATCCTGGTAAGAACAGGTAACGGCAACGAAGATTATGAAAAGTGTCTGAAGGAAAATATCAGGTTAGATTATTATGCTATGGATCTTTACGATGCTTCAAAATATATAAAACAACTACAAACAATTATTTAAATCATAAGATATAACGAATGGATCTTAAACCACGGAGACTAATAAAAAAAATTTTCCTAAACTTTCTTTTACTTGTAATCACTTCCGCCCTACTCATCAGCTGCGAAGACAACCCGAACAATCTCGGTATTACTTTCATCACATCGGATACAACTTCAACACGGTATCTCGATTCCCAGGTTGATTCAATGCAGATCACTTACAATAATTATAAGAAATTCATCAACACCTCTACCGCCACGAGCATAATGGTTGGAAATTATAACGGCTATACATCCAAGGCATTGATGGAATTCAGCAGCATTGGTCCTGAGTTTGACAGTGCGAAAATTGTCTCCGCTGTTTTGACCATGAGATACAATGATTATTTTTTTAAAGATGAAAAGGGTTTGACGTCATTCAATATTTTCAGAGTTAACAACGATCTCAATTTTTCCACGATCACATTTGATTCGGTCAATTCATCAAACATCGGAACTGTCTCAATGGGTAACTTCTCGGGTACTCCGGTTGATACTTCAAAGATAAGTGTCGCGCTTAACAACCAATTCGTCAAGGACTGGCTTGAATATGCCGCTGATTCAACTTACCCTGTTAAGAATTTCGGATTCATGATCGCTCCCGATATGTCATCCTCAACTATAAAAGGTTTTTATTCTTTCAACAATTCAACAGATTTTATACCAAAGATAGATATTATCATCATAAAGAACGGCGAGTTTGATACTTTGAATCTTGTCACTTCTACTTACGTCACTCTTTCTGATGCGCCAACTTCAGTGATTCCTGCTGACAGATTCATGCTGCAGAATGGTATCGCGTTCAGGAATATTTTAAGGTTCGATCTGACAAAACTTCCTCCTAATGTAATTATCAACAACGCGACAATAGAGTTTACGCTTGATAATGCGGGTTCATACATAACATCCACTACCGATAAGAGTATTTACCTTGGAATGGTTTTGGACAGCATTGCTAAAAGAGACAGCCTTGCTACACGAGTCTTTCCGCTTGATTCGATAAGATATTCCGCAAGCTCAACAAGCATTAACTCACTGGTGCAAAGATGGAATTCAGGTGTCCTTCCGAATTTCGGGATCTCCATGCAAAACTTTTCGGAAATAGAAAACCTTGATAATTTTGTGTTCTATACTCCGACGGCTGCCGATATTACAAAGCGTCCGAGATTAAAGATAACTTATACTTTAAGAAATTAATGAAGCTATTAAAATTTTATTTAATAATATTTGTATTAACATTATCCTGCACAAGAATATTTTCACAGGAAGTGGAATCGGGAGGTTCTCCGTATTCAATATTCGGTATAGGTGACCTGAGCTTTTATACAAGCACTCGGACATATTCGATGGGAATAACCGGGATTTCACTGTTTGGAAATTATGTGAACAATCTGAATCCTGCTACGATGACTAAACTTAATTCTACGCTGATCTCATTGCAGGCGAACTATGGTTTCCTTAAATCGGCAAATGATATTTCTGAAAATAAAGTATCCAACGGAAACGTACTTGGGATCAATCTGGGAATTCCTTTTGATCAGGGTAGAGGATGGGTTTTTTCCCTGGGATTTAATCC
>JBDTLQ010000379.1:0-3625 GCA_039934715.1 Ignavibacteria bacterium
GGGTGCTGATTACTATACACTGGATTAAATGATGAAAGTATTTTTTTTTATAGCAACGCTTCTTCTTTTAAGCACGGACCTGTTTTCCCAGAATGAGAAAGGAATTTTCAGAAAAGATTTTTATGAAGATAATTTTAAGATCACAATAGAGAATAACGAAGTAGATTTTTTTTCAGGCGGAATATCAGTTACAGATCTTAAAAAGAATAAAGAAGTTTTTACTGCTAAGGATTTTTATACAAGATACAATTGGGATACTCTGATCGATCTGAACAATGACGGCAGCAAGGAATTCATACTTGACCTTGGCACCGGAGTGAACATGTATAACTATAATATGTATTTAATTTTTGATCTCACAAGGGATGAGATCGAACCTCTTGAGATACATAATGCTGAACTTGAAGCAAACGTTGATGAAATTCCTAAAATAGTTTCTTATGTCAGGCTCAGTCCGGCTGTGATGGGAGCGGGTTATAGTTTTTCACTCAGGTATGAAGACGGGAAGCTTGTATTGGAAACTGATCCTGATGAAAGTAAAGTCCTGAAGTCACTTGTCCCGACAGGAGAGGATGATCTTGATCTTATAAATCAATATGAGGACGGCCTTGATGAATGCGCCGAAGACAGTCAGATAAGTATTTATTATGAAGCTTACATTACGCAGCAAAAAATAGTCGGCAATGAAAAAAAAGGGTGGGAGTTTTTTGACAAGTATTACAAATGTAAAAATAAAAAAGAAATGAAAGCCGGTTTAAAAAAGATCGTCAACGATAATTATTCTTTTATGACAAATTCAAACAACTATAAATTAAGTTCAACTAATTATTAATAAAATTCATTATGGCAGAAATACAAGACTTCAAAGGAAACCAGGTTCTGTGTCTTAACCCTGAAAGTAAATTTACCTTTTCATTCGGACTTGCAAAAGCAAAATTGATCCTTGAAAATCTGGATGTGATCAAAAAGTTTGTCGAATCAGAAGGGAAAGATATCGGTGAAGGTGGAAATAAAAAACCTGAAGAACAGAATGAAGCGTTCTGATCAGGGGAATTAACAGAATTGGAAATTATTCAATTCAGAAAAATTTAAAATTATGAAAACATCGACGGAACAAAAGACGAAGGTCTCAGCCGCAAGAGATCTATTGAAAACAAACGGGAAAAGTAACGGGCATAAATCCAACGGAGCGTTGAAAAAACCGAAATGGAGTTATTCCAAATCCATAGAGGATCCGAAGCACGTAAAACTGAGATCAGAGTATGATCTTTTTATCGGTGGAAAATGGGTGAAGACAAAAAAATATTTTGATTCTATTAATCCGTCGAATGAAGAGGTCATTGCGAAAGTTGCATATGCTACAGATGATGATGTAAACAAGGCCGTTAATGCTGCCGAGAAGGCTTATAAAAATGTCTGGAGTAAAATGTCACCACGTGACAGAGGCAAATATATATACAGGATAGCGAGAATAATTCAGGAGAAGGCAAGAGAGTTCGCGATCATTGAAACTATGGACGGCGGCAAGTCTATAAAGGAATCGAAAACTGTTGATGTTCCTCTTGCTCTCGCACACTTTTTTTATTATGCCGGATGGGCGGATAAACTCGACTATGCATTTCCTAAAAGAAAAGTTTCATCCATCGGGGTGGCGGGACAGATCATTCCCTGGAATTTTCCTTTGCTGATGGCTGCGTGGAAAATTGCTCCCGCGCTTGCATGCGGTAATACGGTCGTGATCAAATCCGCAGAGACAACACCTCTTACTTTATATAAACTCGCGGAAGTTATCGAAGAAGCGGGACTTCCCGAAGGAGTTGTAAATATTATTTCAGGCGACGGAGCTACAGGTGCTGCAATGGTCAAACATCCGAAGACCTTGAAGATCGCTTTTACCGGTTCAACTGAAGTGGGTAAGATCATCATGAGACAGGTTGCAGGTACTGATAAAAAACTTACGCTTGAGCTCGGTGGAAAAGCGGCTAACATTATTTTCGAAGACGCACCTCTTGATGCTGCAGTAGAAGGAATAATCAACGGAATATATTTTAACCAGGGACATGTTTGCTGCGCAGGTTCAAGGCTTCTTGTACAGGAAAGTGTAAAAGACATTGTAATAAAAAAATTGAAACACAGAATGAATTCCCTTAGAGTCGGTGATCCTCTTGATAAGAATACCGATGTGGGAGCTATTAACTCAAAGATGCAGCTTGATAAGATCAGAGAACTTGTAGATGCCGGAGTAAGTGAAGGCGCGACAATATTTCAGTCACAATGCGACCTGCCGTCGAGAGGTTACTGGTTCAGACCAACTTTCTTCTCCGATGTAGCTCAGTCACACAGAATTGCCAACGAAGAAATATTCGGACCGGTACTTTCAATATTAACTTTCAGAACACCGCAGGAAGCAATTGAAAAAGCTAACAACACATTTTATGGTTTGTCAGCCGGTGTCTGGACAGATAAAGGTTCAAAGATATTTAAAACTCTGAGTAAAATAAGAGCCGGTGTTGTTTGGTCCAATACGTATAACAGATTCAATCCGGCGTCACCATTTGGCGGATACAAAGAAAGCGGATTCGGACGGGAAGGCGGAAGACACGGACTTGAGGCATACATTAAATAAATTAAGAATTAAAAATTAGGAATTAAGAATTAGGTTTAGATAATTTTTTGTCTAAACCTTTTTCTTACCAAGATGAATACTGAAACAATCATACAGGTAAAAGATCTTGTAAAGAAATACGACGAGCTCGTTGCAGTGAACGGTATCAGCTTTGACGTATATAAAGGAGAGATCTTCGGATTGCTTGGACCTAATGGCGCAGGCAAGACCACTACTTTGGAAATAATGGAAACTCTCCGTAAAAAAACCGGAGGGGAAGTTTTGCTCGACGGTTTATCAATTGACAAAGATCAGGATGAAATTAAAAAGATCATAGGTGTTCAGCTGCAGGCTGCAGGCTACTATCCTAATTTATATTTATTCGAACTGCTTGAACTATTCGCAGGACTTTATAATGTAAGTGCCGACCCGATGCAAATGCTGAAACTTGTTGATCTTGAAGAGAAGACTAAATCAAAATTTAAAGAACTTTCGGGAGGACAGAAGCAGAGATTTTCCATCTGTACAACCTTGATCAATAAACCTAAAATAATTTTTCTCGATGAACCTACTACCGGTCTTGATCCCCAGGCGAGAAGAAACCTCTGGGAGCTTATCAGGGAGATCCAATCCAATGGAACTACCATCATGCTTACAACTCATTACATGGATGAAGCGGAGATATTATGTGACAGGGTTGGCATAATTGATAAAGGGAAAATAATTTCAATTGATACACCTGACAGGCTGATTGATGATCTCGTTAAAAGCGGTTTCGAAAGACCAAAGCAGATCAAGCTTGCTTCACTTGAAGATGTTTTTTTGAACCTGACAGGGAAGGAAATAAGAGAAGAATAGTTGCTAGTTGTTAGTTGTTAGTTGCTAGTTGCTAGTTGTTAGTTTTCTATACTTTATACTAAATTAATACAGAATACTTTATTCCTAATACTTAATACTTAATACTCAATACTTAATACTCAATACTTAATACTCAATACTTAATACTTAATACTCAATACT
>JBDTLQ010000380.1:0-3613 GCA_039934715.1 Ignavibacteria bacterium
ATCTTGGAAAACTAAAAGTTGTAGTCTGCACATCGAGTCTTGATCTCGGAGTCGACTTTACTCCTGTTGAAACAGTGATACAGATCGGCAGTCCGAAAGGCGTAGCGAGATTTGTACAGCGCGCAGGAAGAAGCGGGCACAGGCCCGATGCAGTGAGCAAGATTTATTTTGTACCGACACACTCACTTGAACTTGTTGAAGGCGCTGCATTAAAGGAAGCAATGAAAAGCAACGCTGTTGAAGACAGACAGCCGTTGCTGAAACCATATGATGTTCTCATTCAGTATCTTGTAACTCTCGCTGTCGGTGAAGGGTTTGTCAGGAATCAAATTTTTGAAGAAGTAAAAAAAACATTTGCGTATCAAACAATGAGTGAAAATGAATGGAACTGGATGATGAACTTTGTTACAAACGGCGGGGACATTTTAAAAAATTATGATGAGTATTCAAAAGTAATTTTGGAGAATGGCTTGTATAAAGTTGTTGACAGGAAAAAAGCATTGTTCCATAAGCTTTCGATAGGAACAATAGTCAGTGACCTAAGCATGAATGTTAAATATTTAAAAGGAGGAAGTTTAGGCTCGGTCGAAGAAAGTTTTCTCACACAGCTTAAACCCGGCGATGTATTTTCATTCGCGGGAAGAACTGTTGAGCTCATACATATAAAAGAGACAACCGCTTATGTAAAGAAGACAAAACGAAGAAGCGGCAGGATACCGAGCTGGCTCGGCGGAAGAATGCCGTTGTCTTCTCAGCTTTCCGAAATGCTGAGATTAAAATTAAATGAAGCTGTAGATGGAACATCTAAAGACATTGAAATAAAAAAAATAAAACCTATTGTAGATCTTCAGATGTTGAGATCGGTTGTTCCAAAGAGCAATGAGTTTCTGATTGAAAAGTTCAGATCAGAGGACGGTTATCATTTGTTCTTTTATCCATTCGAGGGAAGGCTTGTTCACGAAGGAATGGCAGCGCTGTTTGCTTTCAGGATATCTCAACTTAGACCGATCACATTTTCTCTTGCGATGAATGATTACGGTTTTGAATTATTATCTGACAGCGAGATACCGATCGAGCAGGGAATAAAGAAAGGGTTGTTCAGTGATGATGAACTTGTAATTGATATTTTAAAAAGCATCAACAGTTCAGAGATGGCGAAGCGAAGGTTCAGGCAGATCGCGAGGATAACCGGTCTGATATTTCAGGGTTATCCCGGAAAATACAAGACGACAAGAAACCTTCAGGCGTCATCACAATTATTGTTTGATGTTTTCAGCCAGTATGAACCCGGGAGCTTATTGCTGAAGCAATCATATGAAGAGATGCTTCAGTTCCAGCTTGAAGAGTCAAGATTAAGAATAGCTCTCGACAGGATCAGAAAACAAAAATTAATAATAACCAATCCTGACAGACCTACGCCATTTTCATTCCCGATAATGGTTGACAGGATGAGAGAAAAAATTACTTCGGAAAAATTTGAAGACAGGGTGAAGAAGATGCAATTACGTTATGAGACTATGAGCTGAATGAGTTAATGATGACCATGAATTGAATGAATATATGTGATTGAGCTGAATGAAGTTAAATGCTGACCATGAATTGAATGAAATAAATGAGACTATGAGCTGAATGAACAAATGATGTCTATGAATTTTATCGTCAATAATTAGAAACATAGATTTACAAAATTATTATAGTCATTGATAAATCATTGAATCCATTGAAATCATTTGATCATTAATCATAATATTCATTTACATCATTACATCATAGTTGAAAATATTTTTAAACAATATCGAGATGATTCTTCTTCCGCAAAAAGCAATTTACATTGTGAAAGAGAAAGCTCTGCTCATTGCTGACATTCATCTTGGTAAGGGTGGTCATTTCAGGAATGCGGGAATAGCGGTTCCGCCTGATCTCGCTTTTGCGGACCTTGAAGTTCTTGATGAACTTTTGGAAGCTCCATCTCTTGAAGTGGAGAGACTGATCATACTCGGTGATCTGTTTCACGCAAAGAAAAATATTGACTGGATAATTTTTGAAAAATGGAGAGAGTTAAGAAGTGATATACGCATACAGCTTATTAAAGGGAATCATGATATCCTCACCGAGGCGAATTATAATGCGATCGATATAGATGTCTGTGATTCGGCTCTGCTGAGTAAACTATTGCTTGTGCATAATTACAAAGATGAAGAGAACATTGAAGGTTATTACAAGATCTGCGGACATGTACATCCGGCGGTAAGGATACACGGTAAAGCAAAGCAGTCACTGACTCTGCCATGTTTTTATTTTGGAGAAAGCTTTGGGATACTTCCCGCGTTCGGAAGATTTACGGGGAGATACGTTATTAATCCGAATCAAAACGACAGCGTGTTTGTTGTATCAGGTCAGGATGATCAAAAGAGAGTGATAAAAATATAAATAATGACTACTTTTACAAAAAAATAAATTAAAACCGATGATGAAAATTCTGATAAGAAGTATTGTAGTTCTGTTAATAGTATCGCTTTCCAATTTACTAATATCATGCGGTGATGACAACACAACAGCTCCGGGTGTCGGTGGATTTGTGACCGGATATAACGCGCAGGAATCGTCCGAGTGCATGACGCTTGCATCTCTGGCGTATCAAAATGAAAATGATCCCGTTCAAATCAGAGACTCTCTTATCATACAGCTTGCAAACACAAATTATGCAACGGGAGGTAAGTGGACACTTGACTGGGGACCCGCATTGTCATCCGATCAGAGCAATATGATGTATGTTGTAAAAGACGCGAGCACGGAACCTGACAGATATACACTCGCGATCCGCGGAACTGACTGGTGCTTTCCATTCAATTGGGAAGAAGATCTTGGAGCAATTGATTTTTCAAAGTATCCATACGGAGGAAGCGGGGATTCAATTTCTTACGGAGCGCTTCAGGGACTGACGACACTGCTCGCTCTCAGAGACAGCGCCACAAACAAGACACTGGTGTCATATCTTAATGATATCTCAGCTTCGAAAAATCAGATGTACATTACAGGTCACAGTCTCGGAGGAATGCTTGCGACTGTAATGTCGGCATGGTTTCTCGACAACGGCTACGGATCAAAATTTAATCTGAAAACTTACACATACGCCGCGCCAAGCGCAGGCAACCCCCAGTTCAAAGATCACTATACACAGATATTCAACGGAGCAAATGCTGAAAGCCACCGTGTAGAAAATCCAAAAGATCTTGTACATTATTTTCAGGGCGATCTGCAATATGTTATTGACAACGCAATCCCTACTTCCATTCCGCTATCCGTTGATGTAGTACTGATCGCGATCAAAACATATTTTCAGTCAAACGGCATGGAATATGTTCACGTCGGCGAACGGTTTGCGCTGGGTACAACAAATCCAACCGATTGTAATTATGCGCCTTTCACGATAGATGACTACGCATGCTGGGTGTCGTATGAACATACAACAACTACATACCTTGCTTTGCTTGGAGCGCCGATCACTAATGTAAGTACTGTCACGTGCGGGTGGAAATAGTGAATGTTATTACTGAAGTTTTTGATTTTGTAAATTACCCACCAGGCTTTTAAGGAAGCCTGTTTCTATTTT
>JBDTLQ010000381.1:0-3605 GCA_039934715.1 Ignavibacteria bacterium
TAACCTTTACGGCATAGACAGAAACAGACTCAGTATGTTTTATATAAAGTTCAATGAAGATCATTCGGTAAATAAAGTTGAAACGAAGGAGATGGATCTGAGCATACCATTGCACCGTGATATTAACAAGATCATCGGCTCCGCGCCCGAGTCCATCACATTTGACGCGAAAGGAAATATTTACGTAGCTATTGATCCCTGGATAGATTTTTACAAACCCGATATCACTGAAAGGAAAAGACTTTCAACCGAAGAACTTAAAAATTTTTATGACGGCGTTCCGATGATGTATAAATTCCAAAATCAGCTTAAATAAGTTGAAAGTTAAAAGTTGCCCGCTTCGCCGAAGCGAGGCGAGAAAGTTGAAAGTTGAAAAATGTAGTTTAAATAGTTCAGATCTTCGATATACAGTTACAACCTTTTTAAGAATTTTCTAAACTTGTAATTGAAACACTACCGCAAAGAGGTCTGGTTTGATACAAAGAAAAGAAGAGAGCTTATCAACATCACTCCTGAAATTGAAAAGTGTCTTCGCGAAAGCAAAATAGTGGAAGGGCTGCTGCTTTGCAACGCGATGCATATCACATCAAGTATTTTCATAAATGATGACGAGCCCGGACTGCATAATGACTTTGAAGTATGGCTCGAAGGTCTTGCTCCCGAAAAACCTTACTCAAGATACAAGCACAATTCTTTCGAAGACAACGCTGACGCGCATCTAAAAAGAACCATAATGGGAAGGGAAGTTGTCGTTGCCGTGACAAAAGGCGAACTTGATTTCGGTCCATGGGAACAGATATTCTACGGTGAGTTTGACGGTAAAAGAAAAAAAAGAATACTCGTTAAAATTATCGGTGAATAAAACTTATTTTTTAAGCTTCTGAACCATTGAATCAAGTGATTTATTTTCTGACCCTGGTTTTCGGTCCGGGGGACGATTTTTATATTCAATATTATCCGGGACCTTAAACTCATCAGAAGCAAATGAAGGATTCTTATTCAGTTTATTAGCGACCGCCATAAAATCCGGACTTTTGATCTTTAATATATACTTGGAATCATATACAGACATGCTTATGCCGCTGCCGACATCATAAATATCAGTATTGTATCCGATAATGTTTTCACTGCCGGTCACTTTTTTACCGCTTAGAAATTTTTCAAATTCTTTGAAATCTGTAATTGTCTCACCCGTTGCTTTACGGCTGTTGTATCCCTTCAGATCCGTCTTGTTAGCGAATTTTTGTCCCGCGGCTTCAGTGATGTTATATACATTGTCGTCAATGATGTAAATAGTATTGACACTTTGCATTCCCATTACATTTATGTTCATGATCTGTTTCAGTCTATTTCCATTTCTCAATATGTCCATTGTCCCGTTCATCATTCCCTGAAGATCATAGTTGATGATGAAGCTGCTCTGATCTCCGGATGTTTCTTTGGTACTGTCAGTTTTGTTTCCCTGCGGATCGGTCTTATTATCTTTTCCGCAAGAGCTGAAAATAAAAAGCAGAGTGAAAAAAATAATGACTGTATTTGCTTTGATGATATTTCCGGATTTAAAAATTATATTATGCATTAATAATTTTGTTTGCAAAATAAACAGGATCTTACTAATTGGTATGCAAGTAAGATCCTGTAAAATATATTTCAAAATATTTTTAATTGACTGCTGCTTTAGCTTCTGTATCGGCTTTAACTGCTGCGGCAGGTTTAACATGTGAATCCAGCTTCTGAACTATTGAAGCTTTTGGAACTGCTCCAACGATCTGATCTGCGATCTTGCCGTCTTTAAATATTAATAAAGTCGGAATGCTTCTGATCCCATATTTAACAGAGACCTGCTGGTTATTATCAATATCCAGCTTTCCCACTTTGACCCTTCCTTCATACTCTGCAGCAATTTCTTCCACCATCGGAGCGATCATTTTGCAAGGTCCGCACCAGACAGCCCAGAAGTCTATCAGTACAGGTAATTCTGATTTCAAAACTTCCTGCTCAAAATTGGCATCAGTGATTTCGATTGATTTCATTTTTTTAATTATCCTTTCGCTATAAATTAATAAATTGTATTAGTTTAGTTTCAAGTTATTTTCTCCAACTATTTTTTTCAAGTTTGAAATTAATTCCTTTGTGGCTTTTATCTTATATTCTTTTGAATGAAAAGCTCTTGAGTGAGTGGTGTTCATAACATTGAAAAATAAGTTTGTAGTTCCAAGATGATTTTCAACCGCGTTTTTTATTGAAACAATTGTGGAAACATCAGTATGTCTTTCACTCAGATGGACAGTAAGATTCTTTGTAAATATTTCCAGAAATACATCAATACTGTAAATCTCATTTACAGTTAGTTTAATCTTGTCGCCGTTTTCCTCCGGCATTCCGCGGACAATGACGAGGCTGTCATTCACAAACAATTTCTGCTTTTCCTCGAACAGTCTTCCAAATGCCACACATTCTCCCGAACCGTAAAAGTCAACAAGATTAAATACAACAAATTTATTTCCTTTCTTCGAAAGCTTGATCTGTACATCGTTTATGACTCCGCACATTGTAACAGACTTCAGCCTCGCGAAATCTATCTCCGACGGCTCTTCACCGAATGTAAGATTGATAAAACTCTCAATATCCTTTTCATATTTTGAAAGCGGATGTCCTGTAATATAAAAACCTATCGCTGCTTTTTCCCTGTTATACTTTTCAGTCTCGGCAAAGTCTTCGTAATTCTGAATGATGTACTCCTGATTGACAACTTTTGAATTGTCTTTGTTTCCGAACAATCCTTCCTGCCCGTTAGCTTCTTCGCTTGTGACATATTTCTGTGCATATGTTGTCGAGCGCTCAAGGTTAAGAAATAACTTGTTTCTGTTATTATCGATCGCGTCGAATGCTCCGGAGAATACAAGACTCTCCACTGCTTTTTTATTTACCAGCCTGAGATCAACCTTCTTCAGGAAGTCAATGAATCCGGTGAATGTTCCTTTCTCCGCTCTGATGTCAATTATATTCTGCGCCGCTTTCTCGCCAACATTCTTGATAGCGCTGAGTCCGTAAAGTATTTCACCTACATTATCACTTTTATCTTTGTCCGAATATCTTATCGCGAAATCCATCTGGCTTTCATTTACATCGGGAGCACGAAGAGTTATCTTCATTTTCTTGCATTCATTCGCAAGCTGCTGGAGTTCGAATTCATCTCCCTTCCTGCAAGCCATTGAAACTGTCAAAAACTCAAGAGGGTAGTGCGTTTTGAGATATGCTGAATAGAAAGCTAAGATCGAATACGCGACACCGTGTGATTTGTTAAATCCGTAGTCAGCGAAGTCCATTATTAAATTGAAGATCTCGATGGCAACTTTCTTAGCAACATTATTTGCAACCGCACCGGAAATAAATTTCTCTTTGATCTCTATCATTTTCTCCTTGATCTTTTTTCCCATCGCCTTTCTCATATTGTCCGCTTCAGCGAGAGAGAAGCCCGCGATGTCTCTCGCTATCTGCATTACCTGCTCCTGGTAAACTATTATCCCGTAAGTTTCCTTCAGTGTTCCTTCCATTTTTGGATGAAGATAATTAATCGCCTCTTCGCCGTGCTTTCGCTTAAT
>JBDTLQ010000382.1:0-3597 GCA_039934715.1 Ignavibacteria bacterium
CCATTCACAAAAAACTTTTAAATCTCCCTGATGACCTTCTTGTTTATCCCGCTCACGGGGCAGGTTCGCTGTGCGGAAAGTCAACAAGCAAGGAAACATTTACAACTATCGGAAAAGAGAGAAAGGAAAATTATGCATTACAAAATATGAGCGAAGATGAATTTGTAAAAGAACTTCTTCATGAACAGTCATTTATTCCGAAATATTTTTCATACGACGTCGAACTTAACAGGAACGGTGCTCCGGATTTTGAAACTTCGATCAGAAAAGTTAACACAATAAATTCATACGATCAAATAGAACCCGGAAGCATAGTGATAGATATCCGCCATAATAAAGATTTTATTCAAGCTCATCTCAGGGGAGCTATTAACTTAATGCAGGAGAAAAAGTTTGAGACCTGGCTGGGAAGTATCATTTCACCGGATGAAAAATTTTATGTTGTTGCCAATTCTCCTGACGAACTTGAAAGCATTGTTGAAAGAATAGCGAAGATAGGATATGAGACAAACATAAAAGGTGTACTGGTTCATCAGGAGACTCCGGATCTCGTAAAGTCTAAAGCAACTGATGTTGATTATTTTAAAAAGCATACAGAAGATTTTACCATAGTTGATGTAAGAAATCGTTCTGAGGTTGAAAAGGGGAAAATATTCAAAGACTCTCTTTCGATCCCTCTTCCCGAATTAAGAGAAAGGTATAAAGAGATACCTGTTAACAAGCCTGTAATGGTTCATTGTGCTGCGGGTTTTCGTTCTGCTGCAGCAACAAGTATTCTGAGCGATCTTCTTGACACCAAAGTCTATGATCTCGGGGAAAATATAAAATCGTTTTAATGAACTAATAATGTTATGGTAACTAAGTTTACAACTTTTTACAGACACATAATTGAACAGGAAAGAAAATATCCCGACGCGTCAGGTCAGCTTTCCGATCTCCTTGCGGATATAGCGCTGGCATGTAAGGTGATCTCTCTTGAAGTTAACCGGGCAGGCTTAATAGACATTCTCGGATTTACCGGCGATGAGAATGTGCAGGGTGAACAAGTAAAAAAGCTTGACGTTTTTGCAAATGATGTATTGACCCATGTGATGAAGCAGGGCGGTCACATTTGCGCCGTATGTTCTGAAGAGGAGGAGAATTTTATTCCGATCGAAGATAAATTTGCCGAGAATAAATATGTCACAAATAAATACATCTGCCACTTTGATCCGCTGGACGGTTCGTCCAACATTGATGTGAATGTATCCATAGGGACAATTTTTTCAGTTTACAAAAGAATTTCAAAATCGGGAGCAGGAGCTCTTGAAGACTGTCTACAAAAAGGTACGGAACAGGTTGCAGCGGGATATGTTATTTACGGATCAAGCACCGTTCTTGTCTATACTACAGGTGAGGGAGTTCATTGCTTTACACTCGATCCTTCCGTTGGAGAATTTCTTTTATCAAATGAAAATATCTGTATTCCGAAAAGATCAAAAACTTTTTCTATCAATGAGGGAAACTTCTGTAAGTGGAGCAATGGAATGAAAAAGTATGTATCATATCTAAAGGAGATCGATCCCAAAACATCAAGACCTTATTCATCACGATACATCGGTTCACTCGTAGCCGATTTCCACAGGAATTTATTGTATGGCGGAATATTCCTGTATCCGGCGGATAGTAAGAACGTAAACGGCAAGCTGCGTCTTATGTATGAAGCAAATCCTTTGAGTTTCATTGTAGAGCAGGCAGGAGGAAGAAGTTCTGACGGAGAGAAAAACATAGTTGATATCGAACCAAAGAATTTACACCAGCGGACACCGTTGTTTATCGGCAGCAAAGATGATGTGATAATGCTTGAAAAATTTTTAGCTGAAGATATAGTCCAGCCCGGAGTGAATTCTCAGTAAGAGATTACGAAAAGATCTGTTCACATGTTAAATAAATATTTCAGAATGAGCCTGGTTCATTTATCAGGTTTGTTTTCCTTAGTTCGTGAAGATTACTTTCATCCACCTGCAGTTCAATAAAAATATCATTATCATATCTGTTAAGTTTCAGTTTATCCACTATCCCCGGAGCTTTTTGTTTTCCTGAGCTGCTCAGCTTAGCGACAGTTATTAAGCCATTTAATATACTCGCCAGGTATTTTGCCGACTCTGCATCCACGCTTTCACACTGCACAAGAAACTTCAGGTCTTTTTTCATTTGCGCGGAGAATGAAATTGAGTTCAGCCTTTTGTAAAAATTCTCCATTGAAAGTTTTTCATTTATACTTATAGAGTCACTTTTATTTTGAGACAATGAGTCACTAAGTGAATCATTTTCGGAGAGCCGTATACCGGAAGTGGACTCAATAAGATTCTGAAATATGCCCCTGATAAAAACTTTCTCGGTTGAAACCATCCACAGATCCTGCTTATAGATAATATTCTGAATTGCATCAAACACCTTTACATTTGTCAGCAGACCGGTCTGCGAAGTATCTTTGGCCGCAAGCATTACATCTATCTGCTTCAGATAATTGCTGGAGCAAATTGTAAAATCATCTTTAAAAAAAAAGTAAAGTCCGTTATCATTTTTAATGTATATGTTCACACCGTTGGAATTTTTTGTGATCGAAAATATGCTGTCTGTAGCTAGAAAATTATTCAGCTTATTCCTGTCAAATATTCCCTTCAGTACGATCGCGTTTTCACCAAACCATGAATTGGAATAATAAAACTCATCCAGCCCTTCAGAAACCGATGCACCGGTTGCCATCTTAAAGGTATTCAATAAGCTGCCGAATGTCTTTTCCGCATTTAGCAAAGAGTCCGAAACATTCTTCTTCCAGAACTCAGTCCGGCTCATGCTTTTGAAGTTCATATACATAACAAACTGCGGATCTTCCTGCAAAAGATTTAGAGTAGCATTTACGGATAAAGGCAACGCCTCAGGATCAGGTCTCAGATTACAACCGCATATAAAGGTCAGGGAAAGTATGAAGAGATAACGAACCATTGTAAGGTTTATTTTCAAATTTAAGATTCTGAATTTTAGATTTCTCAGTAGTCTTTTTTCTTAAAATAAAAAATTGATGCTGACAATGCCGCGAGCATAAAGAGCACGGAAGAAAAAACAGGCATATAGGATTTAACGGGATTCCCTGTTATCATATCAGTGGAGATCTGATTGATATCGGTTGGCTTAGGTAAAATGTAGTAAAAGAAATTTATTATGAAACGTACAACTTCATTATTGACCAGGCTGAAAATTGTTTCTTCACGGAGGTAAAGGACCGGGCAAACTATGAACACTAAAAATAAACTTACAATTATTGATAAAATCGAACTCTGTGAGATCAGTCCGATAAAAATTATCAGAGAATAAATTATCGCGAATGATAATGTAAGCCAGAGTATCGAATACAGGAAAGGGACGTGCCAGAACCCGGACTTGGACGACAATATGAGCCACACAAATCCGATCATGTAAACAAGACTAAGAAATATCAGAAGCACTCCGCCGAGAAATTTTGCCAGTATTATTTTTGGGCGCGAAACCGGTTTCGATAAGAGCAGGTCTATGTTGCCTTTCTCAAGCATTGACGGAATGAAGGATGATACCGAT
>JBDTLQ010000383.1:0-3590 GCA_039934715.1 Ignavibacteria bacterium
CACTACCTAATTCTTAATACATAAAAAAAAATGAAGATCTTTACTTTTATTACCGTTAGTTTTCTTTTATTGACAAATGTTTTTGCGCAGGATCTGCCGCATTACATGACAGATAGGGAAAAAGAGTTATACAAAAATTATCAGCCGCCCGGCACAGATGGCAGAGATATCAATCCTCCCCCGACTCCTGTAAGGACAATGGCTGAATGGGAGGAAGTTCAGGGAATAATAGTTGCGTGGACATCCTATACTTCCATTATCAGACAGATAGTTGATTATGCACAGGATGAAGGACAGGTTTTTATTGTGTGCTCTGATTCAAATGCAGTGCGTACATACCTTACAAGCGGCGGTGTTCCTCTTACAAATCTAAAATTTATAATCACTCCTTTTAATACAGTATGGTGCAGGGATTACGGACCATGGGCTGCTTACTCGGGAATTTCAGACAGTCTGAAAATTATAGACTGGATCTATAACAGACCAAGACCGCAGGATGATCAGGTTCCTGTAGCATTTTCGAATTCTATAAGCACACCTATTTATCAGGCGATCAATTCTCCGAATAATCTGACTCACACCGGCGGTAATTTTATGGTTGATGGAAATGGCACAGGATTCTCTTCTAAATTGGTGCTCAATGAAAATCCTTCAAAGACAGAAGCACAGATAGATGATATTGTTCATAGTTACCTCGGACTCAACCGTTACATAAAAATGAATACGCTTCCATACGATGAGATCCATCACATTGATATGCATATAAAACTTCTCGATGAGGAAACTTTGCTGGTAGGTCAATATCCTGAAGGCGTCGCGGACGGTCCTCAGATAGAAGCCAATCTTCAATATGTATTAGATAATTTTCAGACATGTTACGGAAGACCTTATAAGGTTGTAAGAATTCCTATGCCTCCAACTGCATCCGGTCAGTATCCGCCAACCGCTGACTACTTTACATATACAAATTCTGTATTCGTGAATAAGACTGTTATTGTTCCTGTATATGGACTTGCACTGGATACAACAGCACTGAGAATTTACAGAGAGAATCTGCCGGGTTATAGGATCGTCAGCATTAACTGCGCTTCGATGATCTCAGCTCTCGGCGCGATCCATTGCATCACAAAAGAGATCGGTGTTTTTGAACCGGTATTTATTTCACATGCAAAACTTTTGAACACACTCAATACAACTACTCCTTATGAAGTTAAGTCATACATCAAAACAAGATCCGGAGTCGCATCCGCTAATGTGAACTGGAGAACCGACACAACGCAGGCTTACAATCAGATCAACATGACTCAGTCTCAGGATACATTCAGAGCTTCGATCCCGCAACAGGTTTTAGGTACAAAAATTTATTATTACATCTCCGCGACTTCAAATTCAGGCAGAACTGTGACAAAGCCTCTCACCGCTCCAAATGGTTATATCAAATTCGCGATCGACAACAAGACATCTGTACAGGAAAATAATTCGATCCCGGATAATTTTGTTTTGCAGCAGAACTATCCGAACCCGTTCAATCCCGCTACATTGATAAAGTATAATATCTCGGCAGAAAGCAATAAACATATATTCGATATCAGTCTTGTTGTTTACGATATGCTGGGAAATGAAATTAAAACTCTTGTAAATGAAAAGCAGAACGCGGGAAGTTATTCGGTTACATTTGACGGCGCGAATCTTCCAAGCGGAATTTATTTTTATAAGCTGACAGCGGGAAGCTATTCGGATACAAAGAGGATGATATTGCTGAAGTAAATTCCGCTCTGTCATAATTTAAAAGAATTAAATGAAACAACTTCTTATCTGTTGCTTCCTATTTGTTTCTTTGAATCTGTATGCACAGAATGAACCGTGGAAGAGACCTCTAAAGATCTGCAGCAGCATTGACGGAGTAAGCTGGACTGGCGTTCAGACATTTCAGGATTCTTCGGGAGTGCCTTGTGTGATCAAACTTCCTTCCGGGATTTTGATAAGTGCATTTCAATGGTTCCGCCAGCCGGCCGGGTCTTTGACCTGGGACAGAGTTGCGGTAAAGTTTTCAGGCGATAATGGAATAAGCTGGACAATTCCTCAGCCGATAGTTGTTAACGGATTGCCGGTTAACTTCGCCAGACCTTTCGATCCGACACTGACAATTACCGACAGCAACAGAATCAGGATTTATTTTTCTTCCGGACTTAATATGGTATTGGATACTTCTATCAATACCTACTCGGCAATTTCGGATGACGGAATAAATTACACAATGGATCCCGGTTTCAGATTTAGTCTTTCCGACAGACTGGTCGTTGATCCTGCCTTAATAAAATTCAGAGGGCAATGGCATCTTGTAAACCCGGTCACAACCGGAGGCACCGGAGCATATCACAACGTTTCACCCGACGGAATGAATTTTACAAGAGTTGTTGACATCGTATCTGATCCAAGCCACCAGTGGATCGGAAATTTTATCGAGATGGATACAAACGTTCTTAGATTTTATGGAAGCGGAATGAGCATCTGGTATTCTTCAAGCCCTAACGGCGGAATGTGGTCATCATTTACAAATACAAATATAACAGGCGGTGATCCTTCGGTAGTAAAGATCTCCGGCGGGAATTATCTTATGGTCTATACCGGACCACCGTATCCTACTTCTGTTAATGAAGACTTAACTGAGCCGTCGGATTTTAAGCTTTATCAGAATTTTCCAAATCCCTTTAATCCGGTTACGATCATTAATTACGAATTAAGAATTGCAAATTTTGTGACGCTCTCAGTATATGATCTGAATGGGAAGCATTTGAAAACACTTGTTAATCAAAAACAGAATGCGGGCAAGTATGAATTAGAGTTTAACGGCGGATCTCTGCCAAGCGGCATTTATGTTTATAAATTATCATCGGATAATATCAGTGAGGTAAGAAAAATGATGCTTATCAGGTAATACGATCCGTTTATAAAAATTATTCATTCATAAACAGTTTTAACTTTTAAGTTAAATCTATTTTCTTTAAAATGCTTCATCTTAAAATGAAAGGAAGGTAAAAATGAAAACATTTTTTAAAAGCTTTACTTCAGTTCTTTTTGTTTTGCTTCTTGTCGCATTCTTCAGCAGCTGCGGAAAGAAAGAAGCTTCTATGGACAGCAAGACAACTGATTCAAAAGATACAAAGACAACAACAAGCAGCGGCAGCGCTGATACCGATAAGATGATCGATGACTATGATAAGATAATGAAAGAGTATGTTGCAATTGTACAGGCGGTTAAAAAAGGAGATGCTACCCAGACTGCAAAAATGCAGGAGCTCTCCACTAAGACACAAGAGTGGTCAAAGAAGCTTGCCGAGATTGCGCCAAAACTGACACCTGAACAAAGTCAGAGGATCGCGAATATTTCAAAAGAAAGTGCGGACGCAATGTCGAAGTAGCTTTAAAGGAAAATATTTTTTTCAGAAGGCGGGATGATTCATTCCGCCTTCTTTGTTTATGATAATTGGAACACAGATGACGTGATTATTTTTTCCTCGCTTTTTTTTACCTCAAAGCCTCAAAGACTCTAAGTACAAATACTTTCTTGTTTCCTGCTTCATTGGGAA
>JBDTLQ010000384.1:0-3585 GCA_039934715.1 Ignavibacteria bacterium
TTTGTCTTAAAGGTTATGTCTCTGTGACTTTGTGCCTCTGTGTGAAAACAGCCGGCCTGGGTTTTTCTCTGTTTTTCTCATTGTATTAAACTTGATTTGAGTCTAATTTAGTTTGCCTCTAAGTAAGAAACTAAATTTAAATCGAATCAATATTGGATGAAGATAAATTAATAACGGTCTCAGTATTTTCCTCGCATAACAACGCTCTATTCCAGGTAGCGAAGTCATTGCTCGATGAGAATAAAATAAAATATTTTTCCAGCGGTGACTATCTTAATAATCTTGAAGCACCTGTTTATAGCGCGGAGATAAGAGTTTTTGAAAAAGATGAGAAGAGCGCGAGAGAATTGCTAAGTGAACTTGTACCTGCCGAATATGTGCCTTCGGATAATTTTGAAAGTTTTCTTACAAAGAATGGTTTCAAAATTATTCTTATTTCTTTTGTAATTATGCTGCTTATCATTTGGTTGGTAAAAACAATTTGAAAAGATCAAACCGATCAAACCCGGAAAAGGAATTTATTTTTACCTTAAATATCTACGGTATGTAATGTAAGTTTTTACATGCCGCGACAAACCGAAGTTAATTACGAAAAAGAAATTTTAAGGAAGATTAGAGTCGCTGAGACGGCTTATAGTGTGACTCCTTACGGAAGTGTAAGAGAAGCGTGTTTGAAAGAACTTGAGAAGCTTTATAAAGAGCTGGAGGAAATCAGAAACCCGAAATAAAATTTAAATTGTGAATACTGTTAAAAATGTTATAGATGTCTGGAGCTTAAAATAATATCTCTGACTTTGTGTCTCTATGGTAAAAAATTTAATCAAGTGCCTTCCTCACACACTCAGCTCTTCGGCTTTTTCAAGCAGCCATGTCTTGTAGGCGAAGTCACTTTTGTTGATCTGTTCAATGATGCTCTCGACCTTATGATATTTTTTCTGTTCCTTAATCCGGACAAGCTTTGTCACAAAGTTTATGAAAATACTATGGAATAAATGCTCGGCTTTTCCGAGCGAACGGTTCTTCGAGAGGTACATCTTATAAGCAGTGATGTAATCGGGAAGCTGATCGAACAGATCCATTTCATAGTATATCCTTGTCGTAAGATTTTTTACCTCGAGATTGTAAAAGCTGTCTTCATATCCTACCTTCGAGATGTGTGAAAGCGAGATGTCAAGCTCGCCTTTTTCGAAATGATAGATTGCCAATGAAAGGTCTGTAGTGCTTTCACGGTATTTAGGTATGAGCAATTGATTATATCGGTTAATAAAACTTAATACCCAGTCATATTCATTCAGCTTCAGACCTGATTTGACAAGGTTTAGAAAAAACATATTAGTCATGAAATTATCCTTCATCAGTCCCTTCTCGACAATATTTTTTCTGAGCTGAAAGATCTCTGAAGTTGTTTTCTGATTATTCGCCGGTCGTGTTCTCTTTATGTAGTCGATCATGTAGATATATTTATTGTAATGCTTCTCTTTCTCTATCATGTCCCCGTACTGTTCAAGTAATGACTTCAGCTTAATGTAATATTTTTCATTCTGTGTATGCTCAAGCATCAGCGCGTTGTAATAGATCTGAATTTGCGGCATCCCACTTATTTCTTCAGGAAGTTTTTTTATTATCTCATCGATTGAATTATTCTTAAGGAATAATGAATTATCCAGTCCAAGCAGCCTGCACTCATATATGATGTAATTCTGAATTTCCAGTATGTTAAGTATCGCGAAGATCAGAAAGCTTTTTTGGGAAAGCGTTACATCATCTTTTGAGAACTTGTTGACGAAGCTGTTATAAATATCCTTCTCGGAAAATAAATTATATTCATTTTTGAAATAGCTCACATCTCTTTGCGAAAGGTCCTCAAGCATTTTTTTCCCTTCCTCAAAATTTTTTTCGAATATTGTCAGGATGTTCCTGCTGTTGATCTCCGAAAGCAAATGATGCCTGATTGTCAGCGGATCATTTGAATAATTAGTATAAGCAAGAAAATCTTCCGCGTGACCAAGTAAGATCGAATTAAGGTTTCTGAAGATCTCGTCGCTGTAACTCTTGCCGGGGAAAAGTTTTTTGTAGATCTTTTCCTTGCTGAGATTCCTGTCATCAAATGCGGGATAGAATTTTTTATAGCATACGAAGAGTGATGATATGATCTTTCTTTTATTGAACAAAGGAGAGTCTATGTAATCACCGAATCTTTTCATCTCCTCCTTTGAAAGACACTTCAGTACATCAAATACTTTTGACTTAATCATATTGGCATAATTAAGCTAACTATATTTAGTTTTAGATAATAATTTCTTTGTGTACTTAGCGTAATCACTTTGCGTTCTTTGCGGTGAATAAAATCTTTGGCACGAATTAATACGAATTGAAACGAATTAAGAGCGAATGATCTGGCAGCCGTTTGAATTTTTTTTTAACGACTAACGGCACTAAGGTATTACAAAAAAGGCCAACATTCCCCTCGCGAGTGCCTTGCTGCCATGATACAATTCAATTTGCAAATTATGCTGAAATTTTTATCAAATTAAACATTTTTTGTCAATAATGAAATTTAGTTAGTCTGTTAATGTATTACAAAAAGTGAATTGTTTGATTGAACCGGGTGTGCAAATGAAAGTATTTTTGTAACAGAAGGTGTTTGAAAAAGGAATTTTATAATAAAAAATATAGCGGAAGGGTATAAAAATGAAACATTCAAATTTACTTACTACGAAAAAAATGGAACACGCTTCACATGACCAAACGAACGCACGCTCCTCGTTTCGCTTGGCGAAGCGGGAGTTCAATTGAAAATGTAGGTACTTTGAAGAAAGAGGATTAGATTTTATTTTAACATTAATTTTCTTAAGATAAGAATGATAAAAAAAATTCCAATACTGCTTTTCCCAAACCTCTAATTATTGTGTATGCAGGATTCAAAATGTTCGGATGTGTAATGGATAATCTTTAGGGGATTTTAAAAATAAAAAAATACATTGAGGAAGCCATTCATGAAATTAAGATTACTATCAATATTATTAATAATAGTACTTTCAGCATTTACATCTAAGAACGCGAATTCATTTTTATTCTGGAACCAGGCAGGGCTTTTTAACGGAGCTACAAGCTATGTGACTTTTCCAAATTCCTCCACTTTAAATATCACCGGCAGCTTTTCAATTGAAGGCTGGATCAATCCTGTTAACGCTTCTTCGCCTGCACTCCAGATCATTGCCGAAAAAAGAACAGGGACGGTTGCCAACGGATACACGTTATTTCTGTCGGGTGGAAAAGCTGCCATCATGACAAACCAGTTCACACGTCTGACCGGAACGACTGTCATTCCGAATAACTTATGGACTCACATTGCCGCGACTTATAATTCAGTCACAAACGAATTCAGCATTTACATTAACAACACGCTAGATGCGGCCGCAACTGTTGGCGGCGCCTCACCTTCTCCAAGTATGGATTCGCTGAGGATCGGCAAAGGTAATGCGGGGAATAACTTTAAAGGAGCTATAGATGAATTCAGAGTCTGGAACAGGGGACTGACCGCTGCGGAAATCACCCGGTACTTTCGCACCTCACTCGGAGCTT
>JBDTLQ010000385.1:0-3582 GCA_039934715.1 Ignavibacteria bacterium
GTGATCTTGACATAGCTATAACAGGACAAAACAATGACATTAAAATTTTCAAAAATAATTCAGCGGGATCATTTACATACAGCTCTACAGCGGCAGGACTGGGAGCCGGTTTATTTAAGCAAGGAGATTTTGACAGTGACGGTGATATTGACTTTGTAAGCTACCGGGATGATGGAACCATAGGAGTCGGACTCTTAAAAATTTCAATAAATGACGGTAACGGAAATTTCATTCCGGGTTTTCAAGGCTATTCCGGATGCGGATGTCCGATCGAAGGAGACCATATCAGTAGTTTCTTAACTGTTAACGATTTTGATAATGACGGAGATCTGGATGTGCTTTATGAAGGTAAGCAAACAGCTGGAATAACTCCTACAAATTGCGAGTGCGGATATCTGTTTCTTATTGAAAATAACGGCAGCGGAAATTTTCCTTTCGGAAGATATTTAACATTATATAATTATTTTGATAATGCAGTATCTGATGACATTAATAACGATGGTTTTGTCGACCTTATAACCAGTTCAACTGATATTTACAATAACAATTATCCTGACTTTACTCAATCTTCATTTCCGGGATCAGGCGGAACACTGGCTGCAGCTGACTTTGACGGAGACGGCGATTTGGATTTAGCCGAGAACAATCAAACTATGAACCTGTTTAAGTTTTATAAGAATAACAGCCTTGGCAGCTTTTCAAATCTTTCTTCAAATTCAGTTAATCCCTGGAACAAATTTATAAGCCCGGGAGATTTTGACAATGACGGCGACATTGATTTGATATTTATTCACAATGGTGGAAACGTATCCGCTTTGCTGAATGATTATAACTGTTCAGATCCGGCAGTGATCCTCTCCGGCAATTTAGCAATCCCTGTAAATTCAACTAACAATATTTTTGTAAGCTCTACAGACAACGGCTTCTGGGATATTTCAAATTACGATTCATGTCAGGCATCCATTTCTTCCGGACAGGGAAATGATACTATTATCATAAATGCCGGAGGCGTTCTCGGACATTTCGTTTTGTATTTCAATGCCTACACCTGCAGTGGCAGCACGGTCATATTTGAAAAACATGCATATGTTGAAAATCCTTCTTCATTACTCCATTGCAGTATGGCAGTAATACCGGAAGGATTTTTAGACCTTTCAACAAACAGATTGAGAATGAGAGATACACTGTCTGTTTATTTAAGAAAAAGAGAAGCGCCGTATGAAATTGCCGATTCTGTAAAAACAGTTCTGGATTCTGTAAGCATGATTGCTCAATTTGATTTTACGAATGCACCAACCGGAAATTATTTTCTTGTTGTAAAGCACAGAAATAGTGTTGAGACCTGGAGCAAGGCTGAAGGAATATTCTTTATAAAAGGAACAACAGCATATTATAATTTTACTAATTCAGCTGATAAGGCTTATGGGAATAATTTAACTCTCAAGGGTTCGGTTTATTGTATCTATAGTGGTGATGTACTAAATAATGGTTCGGTAAATTTAGATGATATATTAAAAGTTTATAACAATTCACTTAATTTTGCAACCGGATATAAATTATCAGATGTAACCGGTGACAATACCACCGACCTTAGTGATTTGGTTGTCACATTTAATAATGTAGTAAAATTTGCTCATCTTATCAGACCGTAAAAGTTATTATTCAAGGGTCATCTTAAATTTGATAAGGTGACCCAATTTAAAAAAATTTTGAAAATAAAATTAAAATAATATTAATCATGAAAAACTCAATCAACAAATTTGTCTTTGCAATATTGTTCGTATTACTAAGCTTAAATTTTTCAATTGCAAATGAACCAGCTTACCATCTGTCAGCTCAAAACATAAAATATGTTTCAGCAAATTCTCTTGAGTTTGAAATTTATCTTCGCAATACCGGGAAGAGTGATCTTCGCTATGCAATGGGTCAGTATTGTTTTGAATTTGAACCGAAGATAGCAAATGGCGGAACACTTACATATTCAATTGTAAACTCCGGATTATCGCAGGAGCTGATTCCAAAAAACCCAATGGTTGATGGGAATATATTAAGGCTTGCATCAAATATGCCTCCTTCGGAAATGGAAGATCTTCCGCTAATAAACAGAAAATCACCCGGAACACTCGTAGCAAGAATGAAGCTTACAACTTCTCAGGATAAATTTGCTGAAACGGAATTGAATCTTATCTGCAGACTTGGTCCCGGAAATCCAATGACAAAAGTCTGTTGCTATAATGACAGCCGGCTTGTGGAAGCTGTCAGTTTGGAAATACCCGAAACCGATAATATTATTAGTGAAAGCCTTACAGAAAACATATTGCCAAAAGAATTTTTATTATATAACAATTATCCGAATCCGTTTAATCCGTCTACGACCATAAAATTTGACCTTCCTGTTGAATCAAATGTCAACCTTTCTATTTTCGATATAACAGGTAGAGAAATTTCTGTATTAGTGAATGATAAACTTTCTGCAGGAACACATGAATACAAATGGAATGCAGCTCAACTATCAAGCGGAATATATTTTTATAAAATTAAAACAGAGTCATATTCCAAGGTAATGAAAATGTTATTGGTAAAATAAAATTACTTTCGTCAAACAAAATTTTCTTATCTGGCAGATTAAGTTCTTGTCTACAATAATTCAACTTCGTTTGTCAATGTGAAAAGACCATAAAATGGTTTGCATGGCGTCATTATTTATGATAGAAAAGCCGGGGAGAAAATCTCCGGCTTTTTTATTTTATCTTCTCAGACAACTGTGACTTTGCAAATTTTTTGGAGCACCAACGGCTACGGCTAAGACAAAGATATTGGTTTATAATTATTTGTTATAGCCTGCTGTATCGGTTCGTTTGATCGCGGTATCCTTTTTCATTACCATCGTGTCCGGATTTTTTGAGCTTTCTTTGGTTGTTTTATCACATGAATATAGAGAGAAACTTAACAAGATCGCTGTTGCAATAATAAATGTTTTCATATTTTTTATTTAGGGTCGAAGCAATTAAATTATCTTCAGACTAAAATTAATAAAGTGATGTAATTATTTTTAATTACATCTTAATAGTGAATTTCTTCCCCTTTATTGCTGCGCCAGTCGTTTTGAAAATATTCCGCATCCTCCTTATTTCTCGGACGTACACCCATTACTATCTTACCATCCTTAACTCCTGATTCATACAGCCGGGCTCTTTCCTCCGGAATACCTGCACCAATCAAAGCTCCGATCAATCCTCCGGCAATTCCCCCGGCTCCTGCACCGGCTAAACCCGCTGCAATAGGACCTGCAATCACCAGCCCAAGTCCCGGAATCAGCAAACTTGTACCAAGAGCCGCAATCACGCCTGCAATCGCTCCGATTGTTCCTCCTATCGCTGCTCCCTTACCCGCATCTTCCATGGCTTTTGTTCCAACTTCTGTGTCACCGTCTTTAAAATATTTTTTGCGGGTTTCATCCGACATTATCATGTTAATGTCTTCATCAGTATACCCTCGCTCACGCAGACTATTATATGCATGTTCTGTAGATTCTCGGTCATTGAACATTCCTGTTAATAAGCCCGGTTCCGTATTTTGCGG
>JBDTLQ010000386.1:0-3572 GCA_039934715.1 Ignavibacteria bacterium
CCAAAAAATTGAAATGGAATATATTATCTATTGTTAGAGACTTTTGCAATTTTTTAGAACACCAACGCGGGCAACGATACTGAAGCTACAGGAACTTTTCTGGTAATTATGGAAAGAGATTTTATGTGGATGTTAATTATACTAATTTTGATAAAACAGAAAATATAAGAACATTATGGATAGTAAAACATAATGAAGAATTCCCAAGGTTTGTAAGTTGTTACATTAAAAAATAAAAATTACAATATGGATAATAAATTTAAAATATTAGAAGTTGTTGCATTGCTGATTGATATTCCTGAAAAAAATCTTATCAAAGGGCAGGTTGGAACAATAGTTGAATTTCTTGAAAATGAAACTTTCGAAGTAGAATTTTGCAATAGAAACGGAGAGACAATACAAACAGCCCCAATAGAAAGTAAAGATATACTTCTTCTTCATTACGAAAATGAAATGGCATAATTCTTTCAATTAATGTGTAATCATTTATTTTTTTAGATTCCCTCAACTCATCCACGCAAATTTTCCTATAGGAGTAGATTTTTACCGTGGCGTCAGGACTTCCGTTCTGACGCATTCCCGTAGACGAGTGTCGGGACGAAAGTCCCGACACCACAATCAAATTTTAGAGCTTACTTTCATTGAGACGTTCGTGTTGGTGACCAAAAAATTGAAATGGAATATATTATCTATTGTTAGAGACTTTTGCAATTTTTTGGAACACCAACGCGGGCAACGAAAAATCTCTTGGGGTCGAAGTAATCTACACCGTCTGATCCTCCGAAAAAACAATTATACGCCAATGTTTAATTAGTTAATTCTCAACAAGATGACTGAAATATAGGATAAAGTCCCGTAGGGACTATATCCCGGTAGCAAAAATGTATTCTAATTATTAAGTCCCGTAGGGACGAAATCTATTCGCACATCAACAGGGATCCGGAGTAAGTTCATTAAAAAAACATTTCGTCCCTAACGGGACGTGACGTTTTCTTAACCCCTGTTACCAATATCATATCCCTACGGGATATAATTGTTTGATCCGAATTAAACTTAATGCTAAAACAGGTTCCCATCATTTTAGAGCCCGTGGCGTCAGGACTTAGTCCTGATTCATTTCCAGTAGACTAGTGTCGGGACGAAAGCCCCGACACCACCAATCAAAAGCGAATTGTAACACTTCAGACGTAAAACTTTTTCCGCCGGAGTCCTCGCAAAGAGCCGCGAGTGACTCCGGCGGGACAGTAAAATAGTTAATTCTCAACAAGATGACTGAAATATAGGATAAAGTCCCGTAGGGACTATATCCCGGTAGCAAAAATGTATTCTAATTATTAAGTCCCGTAGGGACGAAATCTATTCGCACATCAACAGGGATCCGGAGTAAGTTCATTAAAAAAACATTTCGTCCCTAACGGGACGTGACGTTTTCTTAACCCCTGTTACCAATATCATATCCCTACGGGATATAATTGTTTGATCCGAATTAAACTTAATGCTAAAACAGGTTCCCATCATTTTAGAGCCCGTGGCGTCAGGACTTAGTCCTGATTCATTTCCCATAGAAGAATGTCGTGAAGAAAGTCCGACATCACAATGGAAAAAATCCGAATAATAGTTTAATGTTGATGTGCCGGCACAAACCATGCGGCTACAATGAAAATTAAATTATGTGGACAGAAATGGCAACCTCAACCTTTAACTAAATAAGAAGGTCTTATTAAAATCCCACTTGAAACAATCGGACATTTGTCCTAAATTTAGAGACAATCGACCTAACAAAAATTATGATAAAAGAAGATATCCATCATGAGAAATTAGAAAAAGCTCTGTATCTGTTATTCTCAAAGTTTAATAAGAAAGGCGCCCGTTTTAATGTAGCTGAATTTTTATCAAACAGGTTATTATTGATCGAAGTAATTGAAAGGGGTATTCCGTATTCAATTTTTAACAGGATACTTGAAGCCGGTCCTTTTACCAATGTGTTCTGGTCGGATGCATTGGACTTATCAATGAAATCTTTGCAAAGATACAGTGCATCAGAAAGACGATTCGATCCCATACATTCCGAAAAAATACTGGAACTTGCTGAAGTCATTGTATATGGCCGGACAGTATTCGACACATATGAAAAATTTAAGCTCTGGCTTGAAACTCCTAATTTTGCATTGGGAAATTCAAGACCAATGGATCTGCTGAAGAGTTCTTATGGAAAAGAACTGGTGCTTACTGAGCTGGGAAGAATAGAACACGGCATACTGGCTTAGTATGGAAGTATTCAGATTGTCAAGGAAAAGATACGCTAAGTTTTTGTCCGGCAAAGGTTCGGCAAGATTTGGAGGAAGATGGAATTCGACCGGAGTTGAATTGATTTATACAGCATCGAACAGGTCACTTGCCATGGCTGAAGTGGCAGTTCACCTGACTGTCGCCACTGTGCCTGATGATTATCAAATGACAATTTTACAAATTCCGGATTCCACATCGATCAAAATTGTTTCGGAAAAAAGCCTGCCAAAAGATTGGAATATTTTTCCACCAATCAAAGGAACACAATTAATCGGTGACAGATTTGTTTTGGAAAATGTGAGCTGTCTTTTGAAAGTACCTTCAGCCGTAACAAAGGGCGATTACAACATTTTGATCAATCCGTTACATAAAGAGTTCGGTAAAATCAAAATAACAGATGTGCAGCCATTTTCATTTGATATGAGATTGTTTAAGTAAACGTCAATAAGCTAAAGTGAAGGATGAAAGTCCGACACCACTATCGTACGGGCATTAATGTAATTCATTTCCCAGGCAGGGGCTTGGGAAAGAGTAAAAAGTGGATTGGACGAAAGTCCGACACCACACTCGTACAGAGAATTAATGTAATTCCTTTCCCAAGCCGGGGCTGGGAAAAAGTGCTTAGCAGGGAATTAGTTTATGATGTGAGATAAACCCCGAATAATATCCAGGATTGAGATAAGGAGTTCTTAATGGTGTTCCGGACTGTTTCTAATCAGGAGATTTGGAACAAGCGAGTAAAAAATAGTTCCAAATCAGAAATTCCTAAAATCTCTTTACAATAAAATTTAGAATGTATATTTTTATCATATACAATGATAGATCTGAGCGACACATCAGGATTTGAATGGGATGAAGGTAATCTTGATAAGAATTCCGGCAAGCATGGAGTCATAAATAAAGAATGCGAGGAAGTTTTCAAGAATAGTCCATTGTATGTAAATCATGATCAATTGCATTCAACGAAATATGAACAGAGATATCAGGCTTTAGGTACTTCAGATAAAGACAGAAAACTATTCATTTCATTTACCATAAGAAAAAATAAAATAAGAATTATATCCGCAAGAGACATGTCAAGGAATGAAAGGAAAAAATATAATGACTAATAAATTAAAGAAACTTAAGCCAATTCCTAAATTCAAAAATGAGAATGCAGAAAGAGAATTCTGGTCAAAAAATGATTCGACAGAATACATTGACTGGAGTACTTCACAAAAAGTTGTCTTCCCGAATTTAAAATATTCAACTGAATCTATTTTTTTGCGAATGCCTTCATCTAT
>JBDTLQ010000387.1:0-3567 GCA_039934715.1 Ignavibacteria bacterium
TCTGCTAACATAGACAGTACTTCCGTATGTTACAAACATAGTGTTTCTGTCAGCCGGGTGCTCGCATAAATTGTTACCAATGCCGCCACTGGCAGTTAATTTTCTTACCCAGGCGGAACCTACCGTAGCGCCCGATGGCATACTCCAGTTTGCTCCTCCGTTTGATGTATAAATAATCACAGAATTCAAACTGCTGACCGCCCAGCCTTTATTATTATCATAATAAAAAATATCGACCAGGTTTGCCATCATGGGATTCTGTTCAAAGTTATAAAATTTATCACTTCCGCTTCTATTATTTCTTATAAAACCACCTCCTCCGCTAATATGAATGTCACTAATGTTACTACCGGATAAACCGGTTATATCGGTTCTGATTCTTGATGCAATAGCCATCCATCCTGATCCGCTGTTCATTAATAGTGTTCCATTTTCTCCAACAGCTACAGCACTATCATTAACCGGTGAAATGGATCTTACTTTTAACAGGTTATTGGTTGTTCCGGAAGATTGGGGACTCCAACTATTGCCACCATCACTTGTTGCAAAGATAGATCCGTTATTTCCAACAACTATTCCGTTATTCGCATCTCTAAAGCTGACTGAATTTAATTTCACTGATGAAATTCCAGAATTACTTAAAGACCAGTTCACACCGCCATTTATTGATTTATAAACTTCTCCATTATCACCGCAAACAAATCCGGCATTTGCATTAACGAAAACAATTGAGTTCATATTCGATGAACTACCTGTATTATAAATATTTATAGGAGCGTTTGTCTTTGAAGTTTTGTAAGTGTTTCCATTCTGTCCTACAAACCAGACATCATTGCCAAGTGAAGCGGCATAATTAAAATTCTGTGCTCCGAAAGTAAAGCTTATATAAGTCACCCCGCCATTGGAAGAGCGATAGATTTTTCCTGAATTTCCGACTGCGATAAGGTTTATGCCATCAGGAGTTGTAATGCTGTTGAATCCCTGCGCGAGAATTGTATCCGGAAGTGTAAAAAAAGAAAACATAAAAAATAAAACAGTTACAGAAAGAATAATTTTCATTTCAATTATATTTTAAATTTAACAAACATGGATATACTTTGCAGCCTTATCCACCTTTTCTTACACTAACCCAGGTTGAACCGCTGTTACCCGAGCGGTACGTTTTACCGGCATTTCCGACAGCTACCAAATTTAGACCGTCAGTACTATAAATGCTGTTAAAACCCTGGGAAAGAATAAACCTGTGTTTATAAAAAATTAAGCATAACAATGGCGAAATTACGGAAAAATATTTAAACACTCATTTTAGAGTTCAAAATTAAAGCTGTATTTATTTATTGATTTCTGTTTTAATATTTGGTTCGTTTTTAGCGTTGCTCTTTCTGTATTCCTTCATTTCCTGTTTTGACTTTTCCTGCATACTAATTATTGCAGAAGGTTCAACACCGGGAACACTTTTAGTAATGAACTTGCTCGAATTATTAAAAACTATAAGAATATCAGTAAGGTTGACCGCGTTATCTCCGTTCAGATCGGTAACTCTGTAACCAGTCGCGAAACTTGCTACGTCATTGGAAACTGAAATCAGATCCGAAAGTGTGATCGCTCCATTACGGTCTATGTCTCCGCTATAGATACAATACTTTGTTCCGACAAGTATCATATTATTGCCGTAAGCCTTGCTCTGTGCAGATGTAAAATCATAGGAAGCTGTTATTCCTCTTGTGATCGGTTCACCGCCCAGGTCACTCCACGTCTCAATCGCGTTTCTGTGAATTATCTGTATATAGTATGTTCCGGAATTTACATTTTTAAATACAAACGGTGTATTTAAAGTAAGTGAATCAATGACCGAAACTGAAGAGTCGGCTACAGCAAAAGGACTTACTGTATTTCTTAAATATGCTTTAACCGTATCTCTTAAATTCAATGACGCACCGTTATACATTCCTTCAGGTGCAAGCTTAATATTGTATTGAGTATATAAACTTCCGCTCTGAACCCTGATGCTGTCAAGATAAAGATTATCACCAAAGTCACTGACCGCTCTGAACTTTATTTTGTTTGTTCCTACAGGCAATTCCCATTTCTTCTTCAGCCATTGACCGGCAGTGGGAACAAAATTGCCGCCGCTAATAACTGTGTTGAGTACATATTGTCCTGTATCTCCTGTTTTACCGTAAAGTCTTACCAAGGGTGTATAATTAGATCCACCATCTGAAGATGTTTCTATTATTAAGGAATCGACATCTGAACCATAAGGTGCATATGCATAATCATATTCGATCGAATCGCCTGCAATGGTAGAAACAAATGAAGGAGTTAACATTGACTGGTTAGTACCATCGGGTGCAGACCAGAAATTAAATCTTGCTGATCCGATACCAACGCCATAACTGCTTGCAGAATTGTATTGCCAGAAATTAGTACCTGAAAAAAGAAAAGACCAGCCGGTTGGCGGGAATGTACCGGTGAATCCCTGACTAATCCTGGTTGTCTGCTCACCAAGATAAGGAGTAAGTGTTCCGCTTGTCGCGTCATTCGCGGGATTTGTATCGTCAGAAATATAAACAGAATCTCTTATTGTGTATGTGGTGCCCGCACTGAATGTCCAGCTGTCAAAATTAACATTAGCGGAAGTGTTGGGAGCAAGGCTGGTTACAGTCTTCGTGCTTGTATAACCTCCCGGGCTGATTTTTCTTATAACTGTAAATGATGCCGTCGCTACTCCGTTATTATTTTTTACTATGCCTACCGGTGTAATTGTAGGTGTTAAATAATAACCGACACCAGTCGTACCAACTGATAATGCCTGCACATCAATTACATCCATCACAGTTGCATCGGTATATAATATTTCAAGTTTAAATAAATTTCCCGTCTGCATGTTAAGCATCGTTCCTCTTTCGGGCACCATGATCCCCGCGCCAGCTCCGCTCAATCCATTATCAATATTGAAAAATGATGTTCCTCCATTTGTTGTTAGATATGCCTGTGAACCATAGTTTCCGGTCAATACAACAGTCGGATCTTCATGACACAGATCTGATCCCCAGCCGCTTCCTGAATTGCTGGATACTACACTCCAGTTATCGCCGTGATTGACGGTTCTGAATACCTGAGTGCCTCCCCATGTTGTTGCATAGCAGATCGATCTGTCAAAAACCGAATTACACATTGAAGGGATTTCCGAAGATGAACCGGATTTCACCAATGTCCAGGTAGAACCTGTATTCGTAGACTTCCATATATCGGCACCATCATCACCGAGATAGATCACATTAGAACTGTCCCACATAATAATGATATCACAAGGCTGATTGATGTTTGCCTGATTATAAAGAGAAATCAGACTGAAGCTTGCTCCGTTATTTGTAGATTTGTAAAGACCTTTTGTAGCGCCGTCATTTGAAGGAGCGAAGTAAAACGTAGAAGGATTATTCTGATCCATTTCAAGAGGCTGGCCGTAAGTGCTGAAATCGGCTGCAATGATGCTGGTCCATGTAGAACCGTGATTTGTCGAACGCACGATACAGTCGATTGAATTTTCCATTGCTGCCATCCATA
>JBDTLQ010000388.1:0-3556 GCA_039934715.1 Ignavibacteria bacterium
GACGCGCAAAAGGCATCGCCGACAGTTTTGAATACAAATCCGTTGTGCGCAATGATCGCTTCATTGACAATACTGTTATGCAGTTTCAAAACATCCTGGTATGAATCCTCAAACTTCTGCGCAAGCTTTGTGCTGCCTTCGATGTCGGAGAAAAGAAATGTTACATAGCCCCGGGGAATATTCATTAACTGTTTTAATATAGAATGCAAATTATGGATTACTTCAAAGACAAAAAATGAAGTTCAGCCATGAATTTGCCTGTCACGAATTATCACTAATTAACACTAATGATTTCTCCTATTCAATCTTTTATTAATTTATCATCTACTAATAAATAAAAAATAATAAAAGATTGTATAGGAAAAGGATTTGTGATAAACATTCGTTAATTCGTGGCAGATAATTCGTGTTAATTCGTGACTCAAAATTAGAATTTTAATAAGTTATATTTGTTCATTAAGCATACATGAAATCTCTCTTAGCATTAATTCCCTATCTAAAAAAGTATAAGAAAAAATTTTCAATAGGATTCGTGTTTATAATTCTGTCAAATTCAACTGACAGTCTGTATCCGCTTGTGATCGGAGCCGCGATCGATAACCTTACAAGCGGCACAATGGTACATTCAATGCTCACCTATGCTTTAGCGGGTGTGGGACTGGTTATGCTGAGAGGAATGTTTTTATTCATGACAAGACAGACGCTCATTGTAACGTCCCGGGAGATCGAAAACGATCTTCGCTATGACTTCTTTGCTCACCTACAGAAATTATCACGCACATTTTACAACACCAGGTCCACCGGCGATATTATGGCGCACGCGACGAACGATATCAGCAATGTTCGTAACTTTGTAGGACCCGGTATAATGTATTCGATACAAACTTTTACACGCATACTTATTACGATGTTTGTCCTGCTTTCAATAAATTCTCCCCTGACTTTTTATGCGCTGCT
Source organism: Ignavibacteria bacterium (assembly GCA_039934715.1). Classification (GTDB taxonomy): domain Bacteria; phylum Bacteroidota; class Ignavibacteria; order Tepidaquicellales; family Tepidaquicellaceae; genus JAGPCH01. The sequence continues at coordinate 958 of JBDTLQ010000388.1, forward strand.
GCCTTTGCCGCTTATAACTTTTTTAGTTTACAAAGTCGGCAAGCTGACATTCCATCGTTCATTAAGAGTCTATGAGATCTTCTCCGACCTTACATCAAAGGCACAGGAAAGTCTTTCCGGAATAAGAGTTATAAAATCATATGTAAGAGAAAAAAATGAGTCGCTCGAATTTGATAAGATCTCCTACAACTATCAGAGAAAAAACCTTCAGCTTGCGAAAGTACAGTCGTTCTCTTTTCCAATGATGTTTCTTCTTACGAGTCTTTCGGTAATTATAGTAATTTACTTCGGCGGATTGAAAGTAATGGAGGGATCATTAACTATCGGTAATATTTCTTCTTTCCTTATATATATCGGACAGCTGACATTTCCGATGATCGCTTTCGGATGGATAATAAATCTCATACAAAGAGCAGCCCCTTCTATGCAAAGATTAATGAGCATAATAAATACAAAGCCTGACATTTCAGATGATAGTAATACTGAGAAGGGCATCACCGAAAAAGATATACACGGCGAGATCGAATTCAGGGATGTATCTTTTAAATATCCGCTTGCAAATGATTTTGTACTTAAGAATATAAATTTAAAAATAAGAAAGGGATCCACACTCGGCATCATCGGAGCCACAGGCTCGGCAAAAAGTTCATTGATAAATCTTATCCCCAGGATCTGGGATGCAAACGAAGGAAATATTTTTATCGACGGCTATAATATTAAACAGATCCCTTTAAAAGTACTGCGAGAATCCATCGGTATCGTACCGCAGGAGTCCTTTTTATTTTCAGATACGATAGAAAGAAATATCGCGTATTCAGAAGATCAGATAAATGAAAGTGACGTGACAGAGTTTTCTAAAATTGCAGGGCTTCATAAGGATGTCGAACAGTTTCCGCATAAGTTCAAAACCATTCTTGGTGAGAGAGGCATTACTTTATCCGGGGGACAGAAGCAACGAACTTCAATCGCGAGGGCAATTTACAAACGTCCGAAGATCCTGATACTCGATGATTCGTTGTCCGCTGTAGATACCAAGACTGAAGAGGAAATTCTGCAGGAGCTGAAAAAGATAATGCAAAACAGGACAAGCATTATAATCTCACATAGAATATCAACCATTAAGAACGCGAACAATATTATTGTAATAAGCAACGGAGAGATAAAAGAAGAAGGCACACACAATGAATTGATAGTCGAAGGCGGAATGTATTATGACCTGTATATGAAACAACTTCTTGAAGAAGAGATAAAAGATTTTTGACGTATTTTATCAATCACAGCGGTAACACAATTAAAAAAATTTGGCAGATCAAACAATAAATAAATCAGAAGATGAAGTACTGACCCGCAAGGTCGATCCGCGGATCATGAGACGGCTGCTTTCCTTTTTCAAACCTTACACTAAGTATATAGTTTTCGCGACGATCCTGACAATCACAATATCCGCACTTGCGGCGTTAAGACCTCGTCTTACACCAATTGCGATCGATGACAAGATAATGAACAAGGATTATCCCGGTCTGCAATATATAATACTAATAATGCTCTCGACACTTGTGCTCCAGGGAATAATACAATACGGCAGTACATATCTTACAAGTTGGATCGGACAGAAAATAATTTATGATCTCAGGAAAAAGGTCTTCGATCATATAATGACACTCGATCTGAAATTCTTTGATAAAAATCCTATCGGCAGAATTGTAACGCGTGTAACAGGTGATGTTGAGGTTTTGTTTGAAGTTTTCTCCTCCGGGCTTGTAACGGCATTCGGTGATATATTCCTTCTTGGATGGATATTATATTTTATGTTTGATCTTGACTTCAGGCTTGCACTGGTAACATTATCAATTCTTCCCGTCTTAATCATCGCTACAGGGATTTTCAGAAAAAAAGTAAGAGAATCATACCGGCGTATCCGCATTCTCATCGCAAAGCTAAACTCATTCGTGCAGGAGCATATCACGGGAATAACTGTTGTACAGTATTTTGTTAAGGAAGATAGAACTACTGAAGAGTTTGAAAAGATCAACAGGGATCACACCGAGCAAAATAAGAAAAGTGTTTTTTACTACGCGGTGTTCTTTCCTGTAGTCGAATTGATCGGAGCTGTTTCAGTCGGGCTTATAATATGGTATGGAGGAGGACAGGTTGTACAAAAGGCGATCTCGATCGGTGTGATAGTTTCATTTATACAGTTCACCGAAATGTTCTTCAGACCCATCAGGGATCTTTCCGAAAAATATAACATTCTTCAGACGGCTATGGCATCAAGCGAAAGAATATTCGCGCTCCTTGATGAGAAGCCAATGATCAGAGATATTTCTGATCCGAAGAAGATACATGCTTTAAAAGGTGAAATAGAATTTAAGAATGTGTGGTTCGCTTACAATCATGACGACTATGTTTTAAAAGATGTTTCTTTTAAAATTAATGCCGGGGAAAAAGTTGCCTTTGTCGGCGCTACAGGCGCGGGTAAGACGACCATAATAAATCTTCTTACAAGATTCTACGAGATCAACAAAGGGCAGATCACGATCGATGGCATCGATATAAAAGATCTCAATCTGAACGAACTCAGAAATTATATCGGCATTGT
>JBDTLQ010000389.1:0-3549 GCA_039934715.1 Ignavibacteria bacterium
AGAAACTGATTTACGCTGATTTCTTCAAATTAATCTCAAACGTTAAGAAAATAATTAACGAGTTAAGTAATTTTTATTAAAATAGAAAGGCGTATTTTGAAAAAATCTCTAACATCAGCGATAATCAGCTAAATCTGTGTCATCCACATTCGATAGGCTCCTTTGGCGCGTTCAATCAAAAAAATTACATTGTCACAGATGATAATTTTTATTGTCTAATGTTAAAAAGAATATGAGTAACTTTAAAATATTATTATGACCAATCCATTTATAGAAAAAAACGATTCAACCTCTACTGATAAAACTCTCATCGAATCCGCTGTAAAAGGTGAAAAGAAAAGTCTTGAGCAGCTTGTAAAACGGCATCAGGCCTGGATCTACAACATCGCGCTCAAAATGGTATGGGATCCAGCTGACGCCCAGGACATCACACAGGAAGCATTGATAAAGATAGTTACCAAACTTTCAACGTTCCGTTGCGAAAGCAGCTTCAGAACCTGGGCTTACAGGATCGTAGCCAACCATGTCATTAACATGAAAAAAAGAAAGATGGAATTTGAATACACTTCATTCAGATTGTACGGTGACGCTATCGTCAACTCACCCAACACCGAATTACCCGATCAGAACTCTGTACCTGTAGATGTAAACCTTTTAATCGAAGAAACAAAGGTCGGCTGCATGAATGCAATGCTTCTTTGTCTTGACAGAGAGCAGAGATTAATATTCATACTGGGCAGCCTGTTCGGTGTGAATGATGAAACAGGCAGTGAGATAATGGAAATAACAAAAGAGAATTTCAGACAAAAACTCTCCCGTGCAAGAAAACAACTCTCTAACTTCATGACAGATAAATGCGGTCTGATGGATAAGAACAATCCCTGCCATTGCGCAAAAAAAACAAAGCTCATGATGAATGCCGGTCATGTAAATCCCGATAAACTTCAATTCACAAGCGCTCATGTTCGTTCGATAGAAAAAGTCGCTCCTCAAAAGATAAGCGAGTTCACTGATCTTGCGGAAGAGAAGGCTTCAAAGCTTTTCAGAGAGCATCCTTTCCAGGAGTCACCGGATTTTGTGAAATCCCTGAGGGATATTCTTGAGAGCAGGGATTTTAAAAATATTTTTAATTTCAACTGACCTAAGGTTTTACCATAGAAGCATTGAGAAATATTTTTAAAATAAATGTTATGTCTTGTGCATTATAGTAAACTAAAGAATTAAAAGAAAAATAGATTTAAAAAAATAAATCTCTGTGCTTCTGTGATAATGTTTATTCTGGGTATCAAGTATTGAACGTATTCCCAAATCCCAAATAGTTTCAGATCTCACCTTTTTTAGTTTTATTAAATTCTTTTAGCACCTTCTCTAAATTAATTCCTTTACCCAATACCGGCTTAAAAATATCACCCTCGCTTTTCATCCGGTCGATCGCGTTAAATATATTGAAGTCGGTCATCTTCAGACCTTTCTTTAATTCATCCCAGTAAAGCGGCATTGAAACAGTAGCACCGGGTTTCGGACGCAAAGAATAAGGAGCCGCGACAGTAGCCTGCGGACGGTTCTGCAAAAAATCTATATACATTTTTTTATTACGGTCCTTCACTGCACGCTCTATGCTTGTGAATTCCGGGATCTCCTTATGTACAAGTTTCGCGATCAAACGTGCAAATTCCTTTGACTCCTCATAAGTATATTTCGCTCCCAGCGGAATGTAAATATGAATTCCTGTAGAGCCGCTGGTCTTTGGATAGGACGGTACCTTTAGTCTGTCAAGCACGGATTTAGTTATCTGTGCAGCTTTGATCACCTGCTCAAAAGTATTTTCCGAAGGATCAAGATCTATAATGCACCAATCAGGATTATCCGGTTTCTCTATACGGCTGCTCCATGGATTCATTTCAATACATCCGAGTGAAGCCATGTATAATAAACTTGCTTCATCGGTAGCCACTAAGAAATGTTTGTCACGCTCATCCTTTCCGCTATGATATAAATATTTTTTTATCCATCCCGGAGCTTTGCCTGTTACATCTTTCTGATAAAAACTTTTTCCGAAAATGCCGTTCGGATAACGGTTGAGTGACTGCGGGCGGTCCTTAAGATAAGGTAAAATATATTGAGCAGCCTGATAGTAATAATTCAGCATGTCACGCTTTGTAACCTCATCTCCGGGCCAGTAGATCTTACTGAGATTTGTAAATTTTAATTCGTGGCTATTAATGGTTTTGACCTGAGTTTCTTCGTGAGGATTTAATAAAGTTTTTCTGCCGGAGTTTCCTGCAGGCTTTAGAATTTTTTTATCAATTTTCTTTATCAACGGGGTTAATTTTTTTACATCTTCAGCTTTTTCTTCCTTGACATCTTTTGCATTCTTATCAACTCTCATCCCTTCGAACGAAGGATGACGCATAACACCATCGCCCGTCATCTCGGCAAAGCTCACCTCGCATACCAGCTCCGGTTTTAACCACGTAACTTCCGCGTGGGGAGGATCGGGTCTGAAACGTGACGGCTTATTAACATCCGGCAATTCACTAAAGGGAGTTTTCTTAATTATAAGCGGTTTGAATTTTGCTAACATCTCACGCTGGGTTTTATCATTGAATCCTGTCCCTACTTTACCTGTATAAATAAATTTACTATTATTAAAAACTCCCACCAGCAAAGAGCTGAACGCCTTTGGTGAATTCTCATTGTTGGTATAACCACCGATCACCATTTCCTGACGCTTGTTCGCCTTGATCTTCAGCCATTCATTTGTACGAACGCCCGGGTGATATAAACTATTTCCCTTTTTTGCAATGATGCCTTCAAGATCATTTTTTCTTGCAGCTTCAAAAAAATCAATTCCGCTTCCAACAAAATCCTCACTCAGCCTGATAAGTCCCTCTCCGGAAATCATTTCAGTCAGCAATTTTTTCCGTTCTGTCAACGGAAGTTCAATTAATGATCTTCCGTTTATCCATAACAGATCGAAGACATAATAATAGATCTCTCCGTCAGCTTCGCTTCTCCAGTTTTGCAGCGAACCGAAATTCGATCTGCCGTTTTCATCAAGCACGACAACTTCACCATCCACTACAGCATTAATGTTCCAGTCCTTTACAGCTTCATATACGGCGTAAAATTTTTTATTGAAAGATTTATCATTCCGTGACTTTAATTCGACTTCATTCTCCTTGCAAAATGCAAGTGTCCGGTAACCATCCCACTTGATCTCGTACAGCCAACCCGGATCATCAAAAGGTTTATCAACTAAAGTAGCCAGCATAGGCTTCAGCTTTGCAGGAAACTTCGCCGGAGTGCCAACAGTAATTTTTATTCCGTATAAGTTCTTATTCTTTTTTTTCTTTTCAACTTTATTTTTATCCGAAGCTGCCTTAACATCTTTGCGTTTATTCAATGCAATTTCCTTTTTGCTTTTGGCGCTTGCTTCTTTTACCCTTTGCGCGCCGTAAAAATTAGTAGTGGTTTTTTCCACTTGTTCGAGAGTCTTTTTTGAAATGACCGATTTATCTTTTTTTGTAATGTCATCCCTTGAAGCGT
>JBDTLQ010000390.1:0-3537 GCA_039934715.1 Ignavibacteria bacterium
TCCTTCAGGATGCAGGCTTGCCTGTGATAAACAGCAAGCGGGAGATCATCGAAAATATTTTCAGGCAGAATGGTCTCGATCTCCTGCAGATACAAAATGAAATTGATTCCACAAAAAAACCGAACTCGTTTGTTTTGAATAATTCCCGGGCAATCATTGAAACAAATGTGAGTCCTGTAAAAGCTGAAACCAATAACGTCATTGGATTTCTTGAAGGCAATGATCCGGTTCTAAAAAAAGAAGTCATAGTAATTGGAGCACACAAAGATCATCTCGGCTACGGTCTTTATGGATCCTTGTACAGAGGCAATGATAAACAAATTCATAACGGCGCGGATGATAATGCTTCAGGTATCGGCGGTCTCCTTGAACTCGCACAGAAACTTTCCTCCGAAAGAAAAGATCTGAAAAGGAGTTTTCTGTTTATAGCTTTTGGCGCGGAAGAAGCAGGACTGATCGGCTCGGCATACTTTACCAAATCAAAAATTTTTGAGAAGCTTAACATTGCTGCTATGATCAACATGGATATGATAGGCCGGCTGGTTGATGATAAACTCATCATCTACGGAACCGGAACTTCATCAGCATGGAACGACCTGATCGATTCATTGAACAAGCCATACAACTTTAACATCACTAAAACGCCTGACGGGTATGGTCCTTCAGATCATTCAAGTTTTTATTCAAAGAGCATTCCTGTTCTTCATTTTTTTTCAGGGACACATAAAGATTATCACAGTCCATCGGATGATTATGAAAAAATAAATTCCGAGGGTGAAGTCAGGATTGCTAATCTGATATATGATGTCGCCATTGCTTTGGATAAAATGAATGTAAAACCCGATTTCACAAAGGTTATCAGCAATGATAATGAGAACAGGTCGATGGGTAATATCAAAGTATATGTCGGAACAATCCCGGACTATTCTGCAACGGTTGAGGGAATGAAACTTTCCGGTGTAAAGGAAGGCAGTCCCGCTGAGAAAGGCGGACTGCAGGCTGAGGACATTATTATAAAGTTCGGCAGTAAAGATGTCAAAAATATCTATGATTATATGTATGCTATGGCTGAGTTTAAACCGGGAGAAGAAGCTGAAGTAGTAGTGCTCCGGAATAATGAAAAGGTTACTCTGAAAGTAGTGCTTGGTACAAGATAAAATACTGAACAAATAATTTATGGAATCCAACAACGAAGAAGATATAACGCTTAAAGGAAAGGAAGTAACCGATCTAGGGCTTAGCACTAAAATTACCGATCGTAAGCGGGTTATAAATCAGGACGGAACATTCAACATTGTAAGAAGCGGACTCCCGTTCTTTTCGTCGTTCAGTATTTATCACTGGCTGATATCAATGTCATGGCTTAAATTCGGCTCACTAGTTCTAATGTTTTATTTTGTAACCAATATTTTCTTTGCAGCGCTTTATTTTATTGGAGGAGATACAAATTTTACCGGCATCAATGCAACAAGTAATTTTGACAGGTTTGTCAATGAGTTCTTCTTCAGTACTCAGACTTTCACGACAGTAGGTTACGGCAGGATCAATCCGGTGGGAGTTTACCCGAATATTATTTCCTCAATAGAATCTCTTGCAGGATTGCTTTCACTTGCCGTGATTACCGGCATATTGTATGGAAGGTTTGTGAGACCTGTAGCAAAAATAATCTACAGTGAGAAAGCTTTGATATCGCCATTCAAAAACATTACATCTTTTCAGTTCAGGATCGCGAACAAACGTGCCGATCATCAGATGGTTGATGTGGGAGTTGAGCTGATGCTTTCAAGTGTAAAAGGAGAAAAGAGAAAGTTTCATGATCTGAAGCTTGAGTATGATAAGATCAGTTTTTTTACTACAACATGGACTGTGAATCACCCGATCGATGAAGAAAGTCCGTTGTTCGGATTAACCCCGGAAGACCTGCAGGATATTAATGCTGAGTTCCTTATTCTCCTGAAAGGCTATGATGATACTTTTGCACAGATTGTACATTCGAGATCTTCATACAAATATGATGAAGTGGTCTGGGGCGCAAAGTTTATAAGTGTGTATGGAATTACTGATGATGGAAAAACCCTTATTGAACTTGATAAAATAAGTGAGTATCATCGTGAATAGTGAATAGTGAATAGTGAATAGTCAATGGTCAATGGTCAATCGTGAATAGTCAATGGTGAGGTAACTTTATAACTTTACAACTTTACACTTTATAACTTTACAACTTTACAACTTTATTACTTTATAACCTCCTGTTCAGTAACAATAATTTACAATAACGGAAAAATTAATTTTATATTTTAGAAACAAAAATTTAAACAATCAGCAAATACTTTTTTAGAAAGGGGAAATTATGAAAAGAAGAAATCTAATAAAGGGCTTAGGAGCATTGGGACTTGGTGCAATGATCCCGTTACCCAAATTAATGGGTGCGGTTCAGGAAAAAGCTTCAGGAGCTGTTGTATTGACAAAAAAGCAGCTGGAAGCGGCGTCATGCTGGCTTACTCCTGCTTTGACAGAAGGACCTTATTATCTCAATGCCAATCTGATAAGGCAGGATATCACAGAGGGCAGACCCGGAATGCCTTTTCATATGACCTTTAACATTGTAAACTTCGACTGCCAGCCTGTTCCGAATGTGATAGTTGATGTTTGGCATTGTGATAAAGACGGAAATTATTCGGGGTTTAACGGATTTGTCGGACAAACATTTATGAGAGGAATACAGACAACAAACAGCGAAGGAAAAGCGGCCTTTGATACGGTCTATCCCGGATGGTACGCTGGGAGAGCGACTCATATTCATTTCAAGGTTCGGTTAACTTCCTCATCGTATGTGACGTCTCAGTTCTGCTTTCTTGAAAGTATTAATAATCTGATCTATGGTACTCCTTTATATGTAGCACGCGGTCCTAATCCGACAACAAATGCTAGTGACGGTATTTTTCACAATGCCAATCCTCAATATCTTGTAATGGATGTTACTGCAAATACTTCCGGAGGATACGACGGAAATTACACTATAGGAATAAATTCCCCAACGGGCATCAATGATCCTGTTGAAGATGTAAACGGATATTCTTTAAAACAAAATTATCCTAACCCTTTCAATCCTTCTACAAAAATAACATATGTACTTCCTGCAAGCACTCATGTGAAGTTAAATGTCTATGACGGATTCGGCCGTGAGGTCGCTGTGATAGTAGATAAGAAACAAACTGCCGGAACCTATGAAATAAATTTTAACGGAAAAAATTTAAGCAGCGGATATTATTTTTACAAGCTTGAAGCAGGGGAATTTATTCAGTCGAAAGAGATGCTTTTACTTAAGTAAGACTATGATTGAATGATGGAATGATTGGACTATGACTATTTTTACTATCATTACATTGAAAGACAAATTTGAGTGTTGAATTTGGATACGAATGATTGACGGGCGTAAAGGGTCAATACAGTTATACAAATTAATTTGATTGTCTTTTATGTTTTAACTGCTCTTCATTTTTTCCGATCAAAACAGGGGTGACAAAAATTTGATTA
>JBDTLQ010000391.1:0-3524 GCA_039934715.1 Ignavibacteria bacterium
TTTTGCGTTTCTGTTTTTCATTGCATAAAGAAGTGTAGTTAAGATTCTCGCACCGCTTCCGCCGATCGGGTGACCAATTGCTACAGCGCCACCGTTAACATTTACTTTAGAAGCATCAAGCTTCGCGATCTTGTTTACAGCACATGCCTGCGCAGCAAATGCTTCATTAGCTTCAATGAGATCGAGATCTTTTACTTCAAGCCCTGCTTTCTCTAAAACATTTTTGATCGCGTATGCAGGTGAAGTTGTAAACCATTCCGGCTTCTGCGCGAAAGAACCCTGGGCAACAATTTTCGCAAGGGGAGTGATACCAAGTTCCTTTGCTTTTTCAAGTGACATAAGAACCAGCGCTGCGGCTCCGTCATTCAGATTGGAGGAGTTGAACGCCGTCACCGTTCCGTCTTTTTGAAATGCTCCCTTCAGAGTTTTACCTTTTTCAAAATTTACTTTCTTCGGATCTTCATCTTCGGAAACTGTGATCGTTCCCTTTTTATCTTTGATCTCAACAGGAACTATCTCATCTTTAAAAAATCCGTTATCAATAGCATGGATAGCTTTTTTATAACTCTCTTCAGCAAAGGTATCCTGCTCTTCGCGTGAAATGTTCAATTCCTTAGCGCACATCTCAGTTGCGGTTCCCATATGAAAATCATTATAAACATCCCAAAGACCGTCGTGTATCATTCCGTCAATGATGGTTGAATTCCCAAGTCTGTAACCGGTTCTCGCTTTGTCGAGATAGTAAGGAACATTGCTCATCGATTCAAATCCGCCCGCGACAACTATCTCGGCGTCCCCGCACTTTATCGCCTGTTCAGCAAGCATCACCGCTTTCAATCCTGAACCGCAGACTTTATTTATTGTCAGAGCTGGAACAGAGTCGGGAAGTCCTGCGAATATCGCAGCCTGTCTTGCGGGCGCCTGTCCCATACCTGCAGGAAGTACGCACCCCATAATGACTTCAGAAACATCTTCCGGTTTTATGTTAGCTCTTTTTATTGCTTCTTTGATCGCAATCGCCCCAAGCTCAGGTCCTTTCAATGATGACAAGCTTCCAAGGAAGCTTCCGACAGGAGTTCTCGCTGCCGATACAATAACTACTTCTTTCATTTATATTTTTTTAAGTTAATCTTTTTTAAAAAATTGTTTGAATGTTCTTAGATCAGATTTCATAAGCAGCTTTCACAATTTCTGCGAACTCGTTTGCTAATAGACTCGCACCTCCGACGAGCGCCCCGTCAATGCCGCACGCTGATAGTATTTGTGAAGCATTTTTTTCATTTACACTCCCTCCGTAAAGTATCGGTAATTCATTTGCGATCTCATCTCCGAAAAGTTTAGAAACAATTTTCCCTATGAATGCGTGCATATCACTTGCCTGCGTTGGTGTCGCGTTTAGTCCGGTACCGATTGCCCATACCGGCTCATAAGCGATTATAACTTTTTTTATTTGCTCATCAGTCATCTCAAATAATCCTTCTTTCAGCTGATCCTCGACCACTCCTTCATAGATCTCATCTTCTCTTTCTTCAAATGTTTCTCCAACACAAAGTATCGGTTTGAGTTCAAACTCTATCGCTTTCTTGATCTTTTTATTTATGATATCATTCTTTTCATGAAGATATTTTCTTCTCTCACTGTGCCCGATGATCACATATTCGCATCCTATAGCTTTCAGAATTGAAGCCGAGATCTCACCCGTGTATGCACCGTCATTTTCGTAATGAAGATTCTGTGCTCCGAGCTTTATTCCTGTTCCGGAAATCATTCTGGCAGCTATCTCAAGAGCTACATAAGTTGGGCAAATGAGGACATCAACTTTGTCAAAAAATTTCTTTTCAATTTTTTGTACAATATTTTTAATAAGTGTTTCAGATTCAACGGGATTAAGATTCATTTTCCAGTTGCCCGCTATAAGCTTTCGTATCATATAGAAATTATAGTTCTAAATTTTTTATTAAGAGCTCATTAACAATTTTCGGATTGGCTTTGCCTTTACTCTCCTGCATTATTTTACCGACAAAAAATCCGGCAAGCTTTTTTTCACCTATCCTGTATCTTTCAACTTCCTTTGGATTTTCCTGAAGGATCTTTTTTACGATTGCTTCAATTTCAGAATTGTCTGAAACCTGTGAAAGATTTTCCTCGGCTTTTTTAAAGATGGTTAAAAGCTCTTCCTCGGATTTTCCTTCAAGCAGAAGATTAAATATTTCCTTCGATGCTGTTGTACTTATGTTTCCTGCCGATGCTGAATCAGCAAGCATAGCAGTTGTCTTCGCAGGGAGCTGAAAATCCCTGATCTCAATTTTCTTTTCATTCAAAACTCTCTTGACATCTACCCTGAGAATATTTGCGATTGTCCTGTATGATCTTTCATTTTTATTGATAAGATTTGACGTAACATCTTCAAAATAATCGGCAAAAAATTTATCATGCGTCAGTTCGTCAGCATCCGTTTCATTTAAAAAATATTCTTTGATAAATCTTTGTTTTCTGTCTTCGGGAAATTCCGGTAATTCTTTTTTAATTTTATTTATCCATTCTTCACCGACTCTTACTTTGACAAGATCAGGTTCGGGGAAATATCTGTAATCGTGTGCTTCTTCTTTTGAACGGGTGGCAGTTGTTTTCCTGTCCTTCGCGTTGTAGGTCATTGTCTGATAAGAAACTTTTTCACCGGTCTCTATCAAACCTGTCTGCCTTTTTATTTCAAATTCTATGGCGTCTACTACATTCTTAAAGGAATTCAGATTCTTGATCTCTGTTCTTGTCCCGAGTTTTTTTTCACCCTTAAGCCTGACAGAAACATTCGCGTCGCACCGCATTGAACCTTCCTCCAGATTCCCGTCATTGATCTCAAGGTAAACAAGTGTCTGACAGATCTTTGATAAATACTGGTAAGCTTCTTCGGTAGAGTTTATGTCCGGCTCGCTTACAATTTCAATCAAAGGCACACCGCACCTGTTAAAGTCTATGAGAGTCTCACCATCATGAAAATCATGAATTGATTTTCCCGCATCTTCCTCCATATGTATCCTTGTTATTCCGATCCTTTTTGTTTCGGCATTCTTTAAATTAATATTAAGAAAACCGTCATAGCAAATCGGTGTTTCGAACTGAGTGATCTGATAACCTTTTGTCAGATCAGGATAAAAATAATTCTTTCGCGCGAAGATGGAAGTTTCCCTTATTTTGCAATTCGTAGCAAGTCCCATGCGAATAGTGAAGTCAACAAGCTGTTCATTCAGTACGGGAAGCGTTCCCGGGTATCCAAGGCATACAGGGCAAACATTTGAATTTGGCGATGAATGAAAATCGGTTGAGCATTTACAAAATGCTTTCGACTTTGTTTTCATCTGGGCGTGGACCTCAAGTCCAATAACGACCTCGTATTCCGTCACCGCCCGCCACTATAGCAGCCGATTTAGGCCATGAGCGGCTCCCAGATTTTTTCACAGGGAGATCGGGAGATCGGGAGTACTGCGAGGGATCGGGGCGCAGAGGCGTACGCAGGTCTTTCACGC
>JBDTLQ010000392.1:0-3519 GCA_039934715.1 Ignavibacteria bacterium
GACTTTTCAAAATATTGTACTTTACAACTTTACAAACTTTATAACCTTATACACTTTACCACTATATAAGCAGGCTAAAAACAAACTCGCCATCCTTAATGATCTGAATTTCTTTCCCTTTATTATCCACTCCCATAACATTTATCACATCAGAGCCGATCATAAAGTCGGTATGAACAAGCGAATAGTTGCAGCCGCTCTTCAGCATTTCTTCTGTCGTATTGAGCTCATCCTTGTTCTTAAAACACGATGCGAGTCCCCTGCCCAGTGCAATGTGACATGCAGCGTTCTCATCATAAAGAATGCTGTTAAAGATCAATCCGCTTTTATGAACTTCAGAATTTTTATCAACTAATGCAACTTCACCAAGTCGTCTTGCACCTTCATCAATGTTGAAGTACTTTTCCAGAATCTCTTTTCCATTGTCAGCGCCGAAATCTATGACATTGCCATCTTTGAATTCAAACCATATTCCATTGAGCTGGTTTTCCATTACCTTCACAGGTTTGGTAACTCTTACTTTACCGTTTGTTCTCTTATAATCCGGAGTAGTAAAAACTTCTTCAGTAGGAAGGTTTGCAAGAAACTCTCGACCATTCTGTGCTTTGGTCAGTCCTGCTTTCCAGATCGTATTTGAATTCAGTCCAACCTCAAGATCAGTTCCTTCTCCTTTAAAGATAAGTTTATCAAGATTCATCTTGTCAAGCAGATCACCTCTTTGTATCAGTTTTTTTCCTATCGACTTCCATTCAGCTACAGGATCTTTTTTATCCAGCCTTACAACCTTTATCCATTTTTCCGTAAACTCCTTAAGCGCCTTTTCGGAAGCCGTTGTTTTCATAACTTTCGCAGCCCAGTTCGGACCCGGTATTGCCGCGATGCTCCAGCAGATCTTTGAAGATGTATATGCCTGCATCATCGGACGGTTATTCTCCATCTCTCTTCTTGACATGGCAGCGTATTTTTCAGGATCAACACCTGACAGTGCATCCATTTCTTCAAGATTGTCAATACGGACAATAGCCCAGTCGTTGGAAATAAATTCAAAATTTCTGCCGATCAGATAATTCGGGAAAAAAGTCAGATCATCCTTTGCCGAAGTGTTATCAACTCTTGCACGGCTAAGCTTATTGCTTTGAAAATTAATTTCAACATATTTGGCTCCTTCTTTATATGCCGTACGTGCAAGCTCCATTGCGAAGTCAGCATTCCCTGTTCCGCAGTTTATCAACAGACATTGTCCTTCATAAAGGTTTACTCCTACCTTTATTATAAGCTCACAATATTTTTTCAGATACTCTTCGTTCATATTTTAGTTAAAAGTTAAAGGTTAAAAGTTGAAAGTTAAAAGTTGAAAGTTAAAAGTTGAAATTTAAGCTGTCTCAAAAATATATTATTATTTATTACCTCGAAGACTCTAAGTCTCAAAGAATAAAGGTTTAACCAAGCCCACTGCTTAACAAAACCCAGTTTGGTAAGCAAAACTATATGGAATTTAAGTAGGGTTTGGGAATGAGAGAAAAAATCCTAAATTTCAAAATCCTAAATTCCAAATCCTAAATTCTATCACCTGCCGGTTGAAGCTATGGTCTGATGATACTCACAAACGGATTATTGTAACAGATCAGTATATCATTTATATTGACCGTGTTATCCCCGTTCAAATCCGATGGCAAATATGATCCTGAAGAAAATATTGAAGAGTTATTAAATACTTCAATTAGATCGACAAGATTTATAATACCATTCTGATCAACGTCCCCGCTGAACATGCAGTATTTACTTCCAATGTTTTTCAAATTGTTTCCGTATGCCTGTGAAGCTGAAGCTGTAAGATCATAATTATAAACCGACCCGTCAGCGGAAATTGATTCACCTCCGGTCTTGCTCCATGTTTCAATTGAATTTAAATGTTTTACCACAATGTAGTAAGCACCCGAAGACGCATTTGTAAAAGTAAACAGCCCTGAAAGAATTAATGAATCAATAACACTTACAGCTGAATCCGCGATTGAATACGGAGCAAAGTTATTTCTTAAATACACTTTAAAAGTATCTCTTCTTGAAAGCTGGTTACTTGAAGGCAGATACATTCCTTCGTTGACAGCAGTCAGATTTAATTTTATATCAACCGGCGCGTTGCTTACAAACTTTATATATCCTGCCGGAGCTGTCAAAGGTTTATTTACTGTGCGTCCCGAATTTGAAGTTGCCGATATATAATAATAAACTTTTGTTCCTACGGGATGCGATGGAATGGTTGCTTTGAATGTATCGAGTGATGACGTCATTGGAATTACATTGTAAGCCAGCGTCGTGTCGGTTCTCCAGTAAACTCCCGCTGAAGCAACTCCGCTTTTTGTTTTAATGTAAGCTTTCACTTCATAGGGATTCACTACATTCTGAATATCGCGTATTGCTGCATGCGAAATAAATACAGGCTCGATCACTCCGATCTCTTTTGTTATACAATGAATCGCACCGAGCGCTGAGATCATTCCGCTGCAGTTGATCCCTACAACTCTGTATCCCGGCAGGTTTTCTCTGTAAATTCTCAGCGCGGTCGTATCCTGTGAAAGACCATATATAGGAACTATCACTGTCTTGTTTACAAATACTGAATTTGTGTAAGTATAATAATTTGCTGAAGGCGGATATTGTCCTGTGCCGCTGGGAGGCATTGGTATCCTGACAACTTTATAAGGTCTTCCAAAGCAAGTCTGAAAATTATTTATCACGTATTGAAGATTCGCTTCGATCTGCGGACCGTCAGCAGTTCCGGCAGGATATTGTCCCATCAATATTGTTTCTTCATCAAGCAGTTTCATATGCATGTCAATGTGATGTATCTGGTCATACGGAAGTGTTTCCATTTTTATAAACCTGTTAATACCCAAATAACTGTTTGCAATATTATTGATCTGAGTTTCATTCTTTCCTGAGTTTTCATTTAAGATCAGCTTCGAGGCAAAACCTGTTCCGTGACCATCGACCATGAAGTTGCCGCCGGTATGCGTGAGATTATTCGGTGAACTGATCGCCTGAAATATAGGAGTACCAATAAAGTTTGAAAATCCGACAGGTACTTGGTCATCAGAAGGTCGAGGTCGGTTATAGATCCAGTCTATCATCTTCATACTGTCAGAGACTCCCGAGTAAGCAGCCCAGGGACCATAATCCCTGCACCATACAGAATTAAAAGGAGTGATAATGAATTTCAGATTCACCAGCGGAACTCCCCCACTGGTAAGATTACTTTTCACAATGTTAGAATCACTGCAGACAATATAAACCAATCCCTCGTCCTGAGCGTAATCAATTATCTGTCTGATGATACTTTGATAAGATGTCCATGCTACAATTATTCCTCTAAGCTCTTCCCATTCAGCCATGGTCCTCACCGTTGAAGGCGGAGGATTAACATCATCTGTAATACTGCCGGGCGGTATATATGTTTTATATAATTCTTTTTCTTTATCATTAAGAATATGAGGAAGATCCTGTGAATATGAACCTGAG
>JBDTLQ010000393.1:0-3513 GCA_039934715.1 Ignavibacteria bacterium
CAACTAACAACTAACAACTAGCAACTAACAACTAACAACTAACAACTAACAACTATCAACTAACAACTATCAACTATCAACTAACAACTATGTCTTGATCGATTCTTATTTCACAATAGAAAAAAGTTCTTATGCAGAGATAAAGATCACAAAATCAAGATTTGTTTCGCAGGCCTTTCCGCTGGATCCCGGCACAAACATTCCCGGAGTTTTAAAAGAAGTAAAGAAAAAATATTACGATGCTTCCCACCATCCATTTGCTTACCGGTTGGGAATTGATCGAAATAACTTTAAAGTCTCAGATGACGGTGAGCCGTCAGGGAGCGCGGGCAAAGCGATACTTGAAGCAATTGACAAGCATGATCTGACAAATGTGATCGTGATCGTCGCCAGATACTTCGGCGGAACAAAACTCGGAGTGGGTGGATTGCGAAGAGCTTTCTTTGAATCAGCTGATCAGTGTTTGAACAATGCTGAAATTACGGAAAAGCTTATCACTGAAAAAATAGATTTAGAGTTTGATTATACTTTTATGAATGTGGTAATGAAAATCATTGAAGCTGAAAAAATAAAATTACTTGAAAACAATTCGGATGAGAAATGTAGGTTGACATTGGAAGTGAGATTGTCTAAAATTGAACACATCAAAAAAGAGTTTGTAAGTATTACAAACGGCAGCATTAAAATTTTTTAGTTCCACTTTTTTTCCCCTCTCAGAAATCCCTCAGTACTTAAAAACGAATCATTTTATTGAATCGTAACGACGGAAAAATTATTTATCAATCTTAATTTTCATTATCATGAAAAACTTATTAATAATGTTTCTGATGTTGGGATTTACCGGCTTTTCATTCTTCTATACGGATCTTCCTAAAGAAAACATTTTTTCCATCAGCAATGATGTGACATTCGACTCGGCATACCTTGATGCAAATAATATAAGAGCCGGGATCATAAATGACGGGAGTTTTCACAGACCATCTCCACATGAGTTTAACGATTTCATATGGCCAAAGGACAGCAATCGTAGAAATATTTTTTCTTCCGGATTATGGCTTGCAGGAAAAGTAAATGATTCTGTAAGAGGCGAAATAACTTACAATTACGGAGAGTGTTATCCAGGTTTTGTGGATTTTGCATCGCAGGTTCCAATGGGAAAGGACGACCCGGCTTTCAGAATTTATAAAGTAAGTCCGCTATTTCCTGATGGAGGAACCGGTTTTGATAATTGGGATCTTTGGCCCGTTGATCAGGGTGCTCCATGGATTGATAATAACGGGAATGGAAATTATGATCCTCCAATTGATATCCCACTTATGAAGGGGGATCAAAATCTTTTCTGTGCTTTTACAGACGGGTATCCTGAGAGTCATAATAATTATGCAGGGGGTGGTTTACCGTTAAATGCCGATATTCATCTTTATTGTTATGCCAAAATAAATTCCACTTGTACGGATATGAATTTCATGGAATGGAAAATAATTAATAAAATGAATACACCATGGGATAGTGCTCGTATTGGAGTTTGGTCGGATATAGATATTCCGGATGCCGGGAGCAACATGATGGGATCTGATGAAAATCTTAACATGGGATATTGTTATACCGGCGGACCAATTGAACCTTATAACCTTCCGAGAGCCTTAGGATTTTTGATTTATGGTGTCAACCAAAGAAGCGGTATTCTCATGGATTTTGCTAATGATCCGAGAAAACATTTTTATGAACCAAATAATATCAAAGAAGCATATAACCAGTTAAACGGATTAATGAAAGATGGTACCGCCTGGATAAACCCGGTAAATAATCAGGTCACAAAATATGTTTATAACGGAGATCCTGTAAATGGCAGCGGATGGAATTGTGTATCACGCCTTGATCAAAGAATATTAATAGGATCTGATCTTGGTACAGTATTACCCCTAGACACCATTAAATTTAAAGTTGCAGTATTCATTACACCGGGCAGCACACATCTTGAAGCAGTCGCTAATCTTAAAGAATGCGCAGCGAATCTTGTAAGTATAACAAAGCAAAATAGTTTGCTTCCTGAATCTTTTAAACTCTTTCAGAATTATCCGAATCCTTTTAATCCAAATACAGTGATCAATTATGAACTAAACAGTGCAAACAATGTTTTACTTAAAATTTTTGATGCAACAGGAAAAGAAGTTTCGACTTTAGTTAACAGCAGGCAAAATGCAGGTGAATACTCTGTAAGATTTGATGGTAGTAATTTACCTAGCGGCATTTATTTTTATAAGATCATCGTAGGCAAAAATGTTGCTTCAAAAAAAATGATGCTGATAAAGTAAGACATAGTACTATTTGTAGAAAATTATATTAAGTATGAAAATTTTAACTGTAATTTTTTTACTGTCAATTCTTTCAAATCATTCTATTTCCCAGCCGGTTTGGAATTTTCAGAACAGCGACACCACCAGTAATTTGAACGAGATATTTTTAATTTCACCTTATTCCAGACCAACACTTTTCATTGCAGGTGATAACGGGACAATACTGAGAAGTACTAACCTTGGGCTCATATGGGAAACCATTAACAGCAATACAACCTCTGATCTGTATTCGATAGCCATTGTTGATAACGGGATTGGTTATGCTGTGGGTTCAGGCGGAACGATCATAAAAACAATTGATAGCGGAAACACCTGGACAAATGTGTTGAGTAATACTTTAAATGATTTGAAGGATGTAAAACTGTCATTCGGAACAACAGGAATTGCTGTGGGAGATAATGGGACTTTATTAAAACTGGAAGATAATATATGGACTGCTTCACAAATTGATACTGTAGATTTTAATTCAACAGCATATGGTAGTTTTTCTCCGGATTTTTTTTTAATTGTAGGAAATCGTGGCACACTTATGAGGACAACAGATCGAGGTTTAAATTGGCAACGGCTAAACACAGGAACTCTCAATAATCTCAATTATATTTCAACTTATGATAACATTATTGCCGGGGATGGAGGAATAAGACTTCGGATCAATGGAAATAATGTTTACTTATTTCAGACCCCAACGATGAATAATCTTCTGGGGATGGTTAATTACAATTATACTACGGTAATATCAGGTGCAAATGGCACTGTATTAAGAAATGATCAACTCGTAAATACTAATGTTGCAGTAGATCTAAATTCCATAATGCAAACGAAATATGATAATTGTTTTGTAGCAGGAGATAACGGCACGATACTTTTTACAAATACATTTTATTGGTCTTCCGGATTTAAACAATTAGATGCAAATAATATAAGTACATGGTTTAAGAATGATGGTGTTTTTAACAGGCATCCAATTAGCCAGGGAGGATTCGAATGGCCCAAAGGTGAAAACAAGTATGTTGTATTTTCATCGGGCTCAGTAATTGGTGCAATTGTCGCAGGAGATTCTTTGGTTACAGTTTGCGAATATAATTCAGAATACTTTCCGGGTTATACAGACAACAGCGGTATACCTCATGGAAATGGAAATGCTGAATATAAAATT
>JBDTLQ010000394.1:0-3512 GCA_039934715.1 Ignavibacteria bacterium
GCCAACTTGCTCATAAATTTATGAGTTTCGCTTATAGTACTTTGTAGTATTATCAAGGGGGAAACGGCGGATTTCAAAGATTTCAAATCCATAGAAATCCGATGGAAATCCTTGAAATCCCATGAAATCCCACGAAATCCCATGAAATCCCATGAAATCCGTGAAATCCCATGGAAATCCGTGAAATCCCAAAAATATACGTCTTATATGCATGAAGTACATTGATAATATAAATCTCTATCTAGCATAAAACAATATCGGTACATTTATTTCAACTTTGGAAAGTCATTTCGTTAAGAAAACACTATTTTCTTTCTCGTAGAGAAGACTCTAGCAAGAATATATTGTTTGTTTGCTTGCTTGATTGCTTTTGTGTCCGCACTTCACTGATTAGTCCAATACCAACATGAAAAGAAAAGGATTATTTTTCATAAAACCTGACCAAAGCGCAAAGGAGGGTGGGGAATCTCAATACGAGGTCAGTTTTAATTAATTAATAATTATTAACTGATTATTAATAATTAATATTTTCCATAAAACTTGACCAAAGGTAATCGAGGGTGGGGAATCCAAATCCGAGGCTTATTTCTATTATTCAATTATTAATAAGCTTCTATAAGTTCGACCTTCTGCTCAGAATGCTGAACTCAAACGTCTAGATGAAGTTGACAGAAAAACACAGCGAGAATGTGCTCATTTCACTTTTGAAATTGTGTAAATAAATCATTTGCTGAGCGTCCAAAAACAGCACTTCTACGAGAAAGAGCTAAGCGAGTCCGCAGACGAGCGTTACTTATAGATATATGGAAAATAAATAGATTTGAACACAACAATGTCGTAATATACATATTGAGGATCGAACAATGAGCAACTATCCAAAAATTCACAAACTACTCAAGTTTCTAATCCTAATTGAGAATACAAGGAGATAATTTTGAGCAAAATAACTGAAGACTGAAAATGGTCGAACATTAATCTTTAGAGAACGTGAAATGAATAATTTCTGGAATTTTTTTTCTAAATATGAACTGAGTGGAAAACAATAAGGTGTGTAATTTACGTTTATTACTCAAAACATTTGAGAGCTGATTTTAGGCGGAATAGATTATAGCTTTCTGTCTGGTAGTAATCATTCTCAGTTGACTGAACAAATATCTTTGTTAGCAGTTCATATCGCATAACAGAGTTACTTTTAACTCATAATGACTATTCTGATAATGTGGACGAAAAGCTATTGACTTCGCGAGAGCAGAACTTTTTGAAAATAATGTGAATCTGCTGCTCATGTCAAACGTTTTACGATGATTTTTAATTACCGATTATCGTTTTTCGTATGGATTAGTTTAAAAGCGAGAGAAAATAAAATTCTTTTCAATTTTTTTTCAATAGACCAGTATTTACATCTCATATTTGGATCACATATGCTATAGAGAAATTCTTAGAAAATCAGCTCACCATCAGCCGTTGACTCCAATATTTTATTGAAAAATATTCGAATATTCCTTATACAGGGTGGCCCAAAAGTTACTTTACCGAGAAATAACTGAATATCTCCATTACGACTAGAGCAAACGAGCTGGTTTTCTTATCAGTAATAGAGGTATGTTCACACTCCATATCCATAAAGAACATGCTTATAGAAACCCTCTGCTAAGTACCACTATTGATCTCAACACAAAAGTTTTACTTTTTCATGGATAGGAACAAAAACATCATACTCAACAAAAGGTCTCTCTAGGCGTGTCTTTATGGATATGAAGCTTGAACATGCCTCTATCATTGATAAAAAGATCAGTTCGTTTGCTCGAGCCGTAATAAAGATATTCAATTTTTGTTGTCCGGTAAAGTGACTTTCGCGTTATTCTGCATATCGGTTTTTCCGATCTGTGAAAAAGTAAAATTTTTGTGTTGAAATCAATAGTGGTACTTAACAGAGGGTTTCTGTAAGCATGTCTTTATGGATATGAAGTGTGAACATATCTCTATTATTGATAAAAAAATCAGCTCGTTTGCTCGAGCCACAATGGAGATATTCAATTTTTTCTCGGTAAAGTGAATTTTGGGCCACCCTGTACACTCATATATGATTGTCATAGGAATCCGCTTTTTTATGATTGAAATCAATCGATTTTTCTTATTGTACACTATCTGTGAGTAATTTTCTATGCAAGAAGTCTACAACAATGTAAAAATCGATAAAATATAATTTATCCAGTAAGGGTTGATGCAAATAGACAAAATGATAATACGTAGTACAATACGATAAAAGATGGAAGATTTTTTGCAATAGATACATTAGGGTACAAAAGAAGCATTTCTACGTTTTTCAACATAATCTTAAGAGATGAGATTTATGCTAGACTATTTTTATAAAAATTATCCTGTAGTCCACTGGGCCTAAATATGAGATCTAACTATTGATCTATCGAGAAAAATTGAAAAAAATTCGATGATTCCTTATTTTTGGATCACCTTGTAGGTGTTTATAGGAGCGATAAGATTGTATGACCACTCTAGGTTTCGCTATGCTTCTGTATTGATCGAAGACAGTAATTTCTTTTTTTTAGTGTATACATATGAATGATAGATAAAATAGAAAGGAGGGTGTTTTGCATATAACCAGTAGATCATGAGTGATCTGAAACAAAAATAAAATGAAAGGTTTACTATCGTAATTAAAGAACTTTTAACTCATTTGAATTTTTGTAAGTTTGGATTAGATTCGAAGTCTTTCAGGAGGTTCAGGAAATTGAAAACTTTCACAGTTAATCGTGATCAGTTACTACCATGTATAATCAGATGGTTAATCTCAAAAAAAGAAATCCAACTACTGCTAATGAAAAAATTCATGTTTCTCATGAAGAATATAGTGGAAACTCTTTTCTATAGTGACGATGATCATTAAATCTCATCAATGGTTGAATTATATCAGGCATAATACCACTTTTCCCCGATTACTTAGAAATTATCAAGTTTTTTGTTGCTATTAATTGACAGAATAGTTCTTCAGCATCGACAACTGGTAATCTCTGCAAAAGCTTCACTCTAAAAATAGCTTTATTACCGAACCTGTATACGGACGAAGACTCTACGATTACGGACGGATTTTCCAAACTTAAAAAAGATTGGCTGAGAATCTGCAGAATCGTTTCGAGTTTGGTAGACTTGGAGTAAATCTCAACGGTTCTTCCTTTAGATATAGGTTTGGTAGTAAAAAGGTTTTTTGAGTGTTGTCTGCTATTCCTTGGGAGAACGAAAAGTACTTTGATTGACTATAATAATCAAAGAGAGAGAGACAAATCTGAAGAAACTTCGAAGATTAACACTCACCATTGTTCGCGTGAGGTAAATTAAACTACTACTCTAAACTTTATGTGACCATATTGCTAAAGTCGAGCCTATACCATTCGTCTTGAGGCCAAAATCTGGATTTGTTTTCTATTTTATCAATTATCCGATCGTACTTTCGCAGTCAAGATCATCCTCTCTTTACTTGTCAAAAGCTACTTTCG
>JBDTLQ010000395.1:0-3431 GCA_039934715.1 Ignavibacteria bacterium
AGTTGATAGTTGATAGTTGATAGTTGATAGTTAATAGTTAATAGTTAATAGTTAATAGTTAATAGTTAATAGTTAATAGTTAAAAGTTGAAAGTTGAAAGTTGAAAGTTGAAAGTTAAAAGTTAAAAGTTAAAAGTTAAAAGTTGAAAGTTGAAAGTTGAAAGTTTATAAAGTTATAAAGTTTATAAAGTTATAAAGTTATAAAGTTATAAAGTTATAAAGTTATAAAGTTATAAAATCTAAAATTTAAAATCCAAAATCTAAAATCTCGCTCCACCTCGCAGAGCGAGGCGAGTAAAATCTAAAATCAAAGTAGTGTAATTATTTATCACTAATTCTTTTTCACTGATTAGTTTAAGTTTGGTGCACTAAGGAAAGTTGTTTTTAAATTTCATTAAAATTAACGGAGGAACAGTCTCTGAAAGCATTTATACAGATTACACCCTTAATGATCCCATCATAAATATTGATAATAAATCAAAATTGTTTAAGGCTATGCTTAGCTTTAGATATTTTTCCGATAATGGTTTTTATAAATAAAAAAAGAACGGACATCTGCATAATTGTCCTTCAAAATTTCAGGGAAACAAATGCATAAAAATTTAATCCGGAGATGTAAATTATTGTTAGCTGCTGTGTTCGGATTTATTGTCCTTACGGGTATAGCCATGATCGCTTATCCCGGGGGATCATTGCATGACCGGGTTACAATTCATTATAATTTTTTTGAAAATTTCTTTAGTGATCTGGGTGCAACGATGACTCCTTCAGGTAAAAAGAATACGATTTCAAACATACTATTTATTACTGCTCTTGGCGGCCTTGGATTAGTGATGATCTATTTTTCAAAGATCTGGAGAGGGATGGATACTGACATTCATAAGTTAAGTGCGGTCGGTTACCTCAGCAAACTGTGTCTCATATTAAGCGGTGCGAGTTTTATCGGGGTTGCTTTCACGCCATGGAATGCATATTTCAATTATCATGTGCTTTTTGTCAAATCGGCTTTTGTGTTCCTGCTTGCATGGACAATTCTTATGATAATTTTGCAGGCTGGAAATATAAAGATCAGAAAACTGCTAACTGCAAATATCATTTATGTCTTTATACTTGGCTGGTATGTTTATTATTTATTTTACGGGCCTAAATTCGGAACCGACCAAGATCTGGAGTTTCAGGCAGGGGCCGAGAAAGCAATTGTCTACATTACTTTTATCAATATGGCATTCCAGGCGGCAGGCATACAGAGATTTCTCAGAACCGCAGATTTCAGAAAGGGCGGTTCGAAAAATTTTTATGTGTGAATATCCATGATTCTGAACGGAAAGTAAATTGATATTCATGCCTAAAGAATGGTAACTTAAATTCAAACCTCGATGTAAAACTTCAATAATGCCTGAACCAAAAAATAAGATTCTATTTTTTGAAATGTGATAAGTTTATGAAGAAGGACAAGTCTTTGCAAATCAATATTCTTGTTAAGCTGCTGAAAGTTATTTCGGGGGATGAATGGAATGAGTTTGAAAAATTTGTCAGATCATCTTATTTCAATGAAGGAAGAAAATATGCCCCGCTGCTTAAAGTATTGAAGCCTTATCATCCTTCGTATGATTCTGAGCAATTCACAAAAGAAAACATTTATAAAAATTGAATCCTGAAAAAGAATATAAAAGAGAGTGTTCTTAACAGCATGTTCCCTAGATTATTCAACATCGGTGAAAAATTTCTGCTGCAGACAGCGTTTAATAAAAAACGAATAACAGGGAAAAATCAATAGAGGTGATGATCGATCTTGTCAAATATAATGCATATGGTTTTTTGTTTGAAATGTTCTTGTATGAAAGTGCTTTGTACTCACAAAAGATCCGGTGCTGGAATTTGAATACTACACATGGGCGTACTTTTATTTGTGAATACAATCCGGTATAATTAAATTTGTATAATCTGAATTGTATAAACTAAAAAAAATTATTCTATGAGAAAATTATTACTGCTTCTTTTGCTTATTCTGTCTCAGAATATTTCTTTCGGTCAGTGGGTTGAACAGCCGACTACAGGGATACCGTTTAATCTTTTTTCCTGCTCATTCCCTTCATTGAATACCGGCTTTGCTGTTGGTTACGGAGGAAGAATGATCAAAACCACCAACGGGGGAACGAACTGGTACAGCATTTCAATTTTTCCTACAACAGCTCAGGACCTTAACTCAGTCTGGTTCACCGATGAGAATACAGGATGGATGGTTTCAACAACCGATACATTATACAAGACTACAAACTCCGGAGTGACATGGACCGCTCATAAATCGCTTCAGTCGTATGGTTATAAAATAATTTTTGCAAATTCAGCGACAGGATGGATAGCAGCTCAGCCATTTCTATATAAAACAACCGATCACGGCGATAACTGGAATATCATCAATTCACAGATGTGGTACTATTTTACTTTTTTAAATGAAAACGCCGGCTGGAAAACATCTTATAACGCGGGAAGTTCGACGATACATAAAACAACAGACGGAGGATTTACGTGGACACCACAGCACACAACTACAGACTTTCGTGTTATCTATGCGATAAAATTTATTGACGAGAACACAGGCTGGGCTGCAGGATATCGTGAGCATATTTTAAAAACAACGAACGGAGGATTGAACTGGGAGCTGCAGCGCGACATGGGAAATTCCACATCGCTTACTTCAATTGATTTTATAAATCCGAATACCGGCTGGATTGTCGGAGGTTCAGGATATTCCTTATATACGATAGATGGAGGATCAACATGGAATCAAATCTTTCTGGCTTCCGGCGGCGGGAACATTCAATTCGTAAATTCAAATACCGGATGGATCGTCGGCAGTAAGATCTTTAAAACTACAACTGCCGGGCTGATACCGCGGACGCTTCAGTTAAGTATTCTTCCCGAAGGTTTTTATAATGATGTGAGTAATGCAATGGTACCGGATACTGTGACAGCATATCTGAGGAGAGGTGCAGCTCCATATCAAATAGTTGACTCGGCTAAGGCTTACATTAATTCTTCGGGTAACGGCACCTATAATTTTCTTAGCGCTGTGAACGGTGAGCAATATTACATTATCACAAAGCACAGGAATACAATTGAAACATGGAGCTCGGCAGTTCACAGCTTTGTCTCAAATTCATTGGCATACGATTTCACGTCTTCATCTTCAATGGCTTTTGGAAATAATATGAAACTCAAAGGAAGCAGGTGGACAATTTTTTCCGGTGATGTGAACAATGACGGATTTGTAAACCTTACCGATCTCATACAAATAAGTAATGATGCCGCTAATTTTAAATCGGGATATTTAATAACTGACCTGAACGGAGATAACAGTATTAATCTTTCGGATGTTGTTATTGCTTTTAACAATTCGCAGACGTTTGTATCTGTAGTGAAGCCTTAGCT
>JBDTLQ010000396.1:0-3428 GCA_039934715.1 Ignavibacteria bacterium
AAAAAATATTTCAGATATGCATAGTTTATTTTGAAAGAAACAATTGTTGAAGCGATAAATATGAAAAATTTTTTGATTTAAAAAGACGAAATAAAGATTTAAATTGCTACTACACATCCATGTACACGAAATTTTTTGAATGAATGCGCCCGCCTGACTCCGGCAGGGATTACACGGAAGAAAACTGATTTAAGCTGATCACTGTAACATTTCCAAGTTCATTATATTGAATAAGTAAGAGTTAATTTATTTTAATAGTAAAGAACATATTTTTTAAAAAAATCAAAGCTATAATCGGTGGATGCTTTTGCGGAACAATGATACTCATAAATTTTCTTAAGTACGCCGGCGTGCCTTTGAAGATTATTTTGATCAACAGCGTGCCGGATCAATTAAACATTAAAAATTAATTTAATGCGAAAGTAAACTAATGTCCGATCATTTAATAAAAAATTTATTCAACATAGAAATTTGAATCCTGTATTAGAGGAAATAATAACAACCGGAAATACACGAACAAAGAACGGCAGCATAAAAAAAGTCATAGGCCAGATCACCGAAGAAGAAGGTCATCTGATTCAGAATTCTATTAATGATATTAATGCAGAGATCGGTATTGAGGTCGGATTAGCTTTCGGGACATCTGCTTTATATATTTGTGAAGCTCTGAAAAAAACAAAAAAAACGAAACACTTTGTGATCGACCCTTACCAGATGTATGAAGAAAGTTATGACGGTATTGGTCTTAACAATTTAAAAAGAGCCGGATATGAGCCGATCGTTGAATTCATTGAAATGCCCTCACATAAGGCGCTGGTTCATCTCGAGACACAAAATGTAAAAGCTGATTTTGCTTTTATCGACGGGTGGCATACTTTTGATCATGCCCTTGTTGATTTTTTTTTGGTGGATAAGTTGTTAAAGATCGGCGGAATTGTTATCATGGATGATGCCGACTGGCCTGCCATAAGAAAGGTATGTTCGTTCATTTCCAAGAACCGTGCTTATAAACTCTTCGGTACAACTGTAAAGAGAAGTAAATTAATGAGTACTTCGGGAAATGCAACCTCCTCTGTTTCTAAAATTCAAAAAGTAAAAAATTATTTGAATAACAATAAAGATCAAGAAGGCAAAAATGTTTTTGGCGCTATCGCTTTTAAGAAAGTCTCAAATGATTATAGATTATGGGATCATTTCACAGATTTCTAAAGATAACTCCACCGGAGCTCCATTTTAAATCTTCATATTTAAAATTTTCAATAATTCCGAATTACCAGCTTGCAAACAAAATATCGGCAAACAGCTTTAATAATTCTGCCTGTCTTATTCATTTTTTTTTCCTACTCACTAAAGAATTCACAGGGTCCCTTTTATCTTAACACCCGCTATGATCCCACTTACGTTTATCTTATCAACTCTCTGAACTTGTCACAATTTAATGCAATAGGACATTTCGATCATCCGGGTACTTCTCTTCAGGTGATCGGAGCAGCCGCAGTTAAAATAAATTACTATTTGTATGGTAAAAATCCGAATGTCTATGAGGATGTTTTCGAAAATCCGGAAGCATATCTGAATATGATATTTTTATTTTTACTCATCATTAATTCGCTTGTTTTATTTGTATCCGGTTTCCTGATCCTCCGATGGTTTGATAATCCTTTCTTAAGTATACTTATACAGCTGATACCTTTTGTTTCGTTTACAGTTGATTATGAATTTTCCACCGTTTCCTCTGAAAATTTTCTGATTTCTATTATTTTATTGTTAATTGTTATCTTTATAAAATATTCCAGGGACGATTCGACAGTGAATCAAAAAAAAATCCTCATCCTGTTTTCACTTTTTTCCGGACTGGGTCTTGTTACAAAAATTACTTTTATGCCTATTCTAGTTATTCCACTGATTTTGTTAAAAGGTATTCGCTATAAACTATTTTACATCGTATTAACATTATTTTCTTTCGCCGTTTTTTTTTCACCGGCTATTTCAAATTTAAATGTGTTTGCCGTCTGGATAAAAAATTTATTTTTGAATGACGGATTATACGGAGGAGGGCAGCCTGATATTGTTGATCCGGGATCTTTTTTAATAAATTTAAAAACAATTTTTACTGAAGAATTGTTTTTCACATTTTCTTATTGCGCAGCTCTGTTTGTTTTCATTTTAGTCTTCTTAAAAAAACAAAAGCAAAGATCATTTTCAAACGAGCTTCGCTTATTGCTTGCCTTCTTTTCGGCAATGACGCTGCAGGTAATTATTGTATCGAAACATTATTCCCCGCATTATATGGTTCCGGGTCTTATGTTTTGCATTCCGGTGCTGCTGCTGTGCATTAATGCTGTTCCGGAAATACTCAGATTTGAAATTAAAGGGTATGTAAATTATTTTTATACAGCTTTGATATTTTCCGTTGTTATAGTGTCGGTATTACAATACTCTAAAGGAATGAAAGAGATCAAGGTACAGGAGCAAGAGGCATCTAAGATCAACAGCTTTATCAATGAAAATTACAATGATGCCATTGTGATTTCCTCTTACGGCAGTTCCTCAAAAAATTATGCTCTGATGTTTTCAACTACCTGGGCTGCGAATCAGAGATCCAATTACATTAATATCATAGACCGGTTGTATCCACAAAAACTATATTTTGAATTCTGGCATAATAAGATATTCACATCCTCCAAGACAAACATTGTGGACATTCTACATTCCGGAAAGAAAATACTTTTTCAGAACAGGTACCCGGAATCAAATGATCTATTGCAAAAAGAATTAAGTACACTTTATGGATTCAAAAATGCCGGGTTGAAGGAGATCTTTAAGAATCAAAACGGAGAGTCGCTTTATGAAGTGACCGGGGAGCAATGAGAAACTGAGAATAACGATTGCTTAGTTTATTTCAATTTCATATATCGATTCTCCGTTTCCGTTCCTGTATATCAGCTTAGGCTCTCCTGCTTTTACACCGAATGTTTTGCTCAGTGCTTCTGAAAAAGCTTCAATTGTTGTATAACTTGTAAGCTGAACTATTACATTTTTCTTTTCTCCGAAAATTTTTTTTGTGTCCAGGTCCTCAGGAATAGTAAAAAATTTATTTTCCCATAAATTAAAAAATATTTTGGAACTTACTATTCCGGAAAATATTTCTTTATACGTTTGACCATTTTTCCCGCCGTACCCGTACATTGTAGTTATCGCCAGGGCACAGTCCTGGTTTGCTGTGCCTATACTGGGGATCACCAGATCTTCTTGTGAATATTTCCTGATGTTCTCATTTATTTTGATTGCTTCATTCCTGTATTCAACAGCTTCATAATATGAATTATATATTTTGTATCCTCCGAAAAAACTTATAGCAATGATCGCCGGAATATATAAGTGATCAAACCTTATCCGGACAAATTTTTTCTTTTTCAAAAAAAAGT
>JBDTLQ010000397.1:0-3426 GCA_039934715.1 Ignavibacteria bacterium
AACTTGTCTACCTTTAAAAGTTAGAATAATTTTTATTAAATCGTTTTTAAAATAGTCTTAAAGTTACAATAATTATTTCAACGTTTTGGACGGATGTGCCCACATTTACAAAGAGTTATATGTTTAGTCTTTATTATTATTGAATTTTTTTGAAAATTGAAATCACAAATGACAACAAGATGAAAAAGAAACTCGTTAGAATAAAAGCGATCGAAATAATCAAAACTTTTTCAAAAGAAGAGAAGAAGAAATTCAAATTATTCCTGTCCTCTACTTACTTTAATACCAACAGCAATCTTTGCAGACTTTACAACACTATACTCACAAATGAAAAAAAGATCCTGTCAGAGGAGATCACAGAGAAAGAGATCTATCAGATCACATTCAGCAAAGACAGCTTCAGCTATAGTATGATCAGGAACCTGATGAGCTCACTTCTGAAAATGTGCGAGGAGTTTCTGGTAATAAATTCAATGAAGGATACCCGGGAATATTTGTTTCAGAATGATCTGAGACTTTTAAACGAATATTCAAAAAGATTTCTTGACAGAAGCTATGAATTGAAACATCAGAAGATTGACAAGTCACTGGATTATGCTTCTCTGGGATCAAAGTTTTTTGAATATAAGTTTGATCTGAATCTCAACCTTCACAATTTTGATAATCTCAGAAGCAATTTTGTTAACAATAAAGAGACCCTGACCCGGCAGAGCATCTACAACATATGTAGAGTGATCTCAATACTTTCAGAAGACGTTTCAATTTCCAACTATCTGCAAACCGCATTGAATCTTTCCCCGGATATAAAGCCTGCAGTAAGCTTTATTAATAATCTTAATGTAGGGAAATTTCTGGAAGAATTAAAAGATCTTGATGAGTTGTATTTCAATCACATAAACAATGAGATTCGTTTTATTAAGCTTGTATTATGTCCTGAGGATATTAATAATTATCATGAGTTAAAAAAACTAATCTTCAAAAAGATCAACTCGTATTCAGATCCCGAAAAAATTTATCACACTTCGAGACTGCTGATTTTTTTACACAGACATTACAACAGCGGCAATCAAAAACTGATCTATGAAGTCTCAGAGATAAGAAAATTTCAGCTTAAGAATATCAGATACGGAAAGAATGGAGCTCCGCCGCTTCAGCTTCAGGTATTTGTAGGTATCACAGATATCTTTCTTAGGGTTGATGGTCCTGAATACCTCGAAAGTTTTGTAAAAAATTATTTGAAGCTTGTTGAACCTGTAAACAGGGAGAATGCAATGCACTACGCCATGTCAAGGATCGAGATTGAAAAGAAAAACTATGAGAAGGCTCTTGAGCACCTTGACAAACTTGAACTTGTAAATTTTCATCTTAAGTTTTCAGCGAAAATGCTTAAAATTCAGGCATTCTATGAGCTGAAATTTTTCGAATCCGGGTTTGCGGCAATAGATGCGCTGAAACATTATATGAAGAGCAATAAAGAATTCTCAAACGACATAAAAAATAAATATGGCTACCTTCTCCGCCTGATCGAAAAGGTGTATGTTATAAGAAATAATCCTGAAAAATATTCTCTCTATGAAATTGAAAGAATATTAAATGAAGCCGGTGAGAAAATATATATAAAAAATAACTGGTATAATAAAAAGCTTGAAGAGCTTAAGAAGCATTATCACTCAAAAGGCAGACTATATAAAACAGCCTGATCAATACAAGTTTTGAGTATTGAGTATTGAACTATTATCTGCTAGCCGCTACTTTTTTTTCCTCATCTTTATATTCAGCATCTCGACAAGGAATGAGAAAGCCATTGCAAAGTAAATATAGCCTTTTGGTACATGGACATGGAACGCTTCAACTACAAGCAGCAGTCCGATCATCAGCAGGAAAGCCAGAGCCAGCATCTTTATTGTAGGATGCTTATGGATAAAATCGCTGACCTTTCCCGCGAACAGAATCATAATAATCATTGAGATCACAATAGCGATGATCATTACAGAAACTTCCTTCACAAGACCAACTGCCGTAATTACCGAATCCAGAGAAAAGACAAGATCAAGCAGAATTATCTGAATGATAATATTCCAGAACTTTGAAATTCCTTTTTTATCCGAACCTTCTTCTTCTCCCTCGATCTTTTCATGAATTTCAAGAGTACTCTTTATTAATAAAAAAATACCGCCTCCTAAAAGTATCAGGTCTCTTCCAGAAAAGCCCAGACCGAAAATTGTAAACAACGGTTCAACAAGCCCGGCTATCCATGATATCGCCAGAAGCAGAAGTATCCTGAAAACAAGAGCAATGGACAAACCGGTAACCCTGGCCTTTTCTCTTTCCTGTGCCTGCAGCTTCCCTGTCAGTATCGAAATAAATATTATGTTATCAATTCCAAGGACGATCTCTAAAAAAGTAAGTGTCAGTAAGCTTACATAAGTTTCCGGCCGTGAAAAGAGCTCAAGGAAATCCATTTAAGTTTTATGGTTTGAAAAAATTGGTTGACTGATCGAAAGAAATGGTTAATTGGTTAATCTGTTAATTGGTTAATTTGTTAATTTGTTAATTTGTTAATTGGCAACTAACAACTAACAACTAACAACAAACAATTAGCAACTAGCAACTAACAACTAACTTGCTTCCTTCTCTTTCTCATACTCCGTAATGATCTTCGTCTCTACATCTTTCGGCACATCTTCATAGTGTGAAAACTTTCTGTCATAATATCCTCGTCCCTGCGTAAGCGATCTCAGCTTTGTCGAATAATCATTCATCTCGGACAGAGGCATCTGGCATGTTATCTTCTGAAGCTTTCCGAAAACATCCATTCCGTGAATCCTTCCTCTGCGGGAAGAGATATCACCCGATACAGCACCCATGAACTCTTCGGGAAAAACAACTTCCACATCATATATTGGTTCGAGAATAACCGGATTAGCTTCTTTGAATCCTTTCTTAAAAGCCTGAGCGGCGGCGATCTTAAATGAGATTTCATCCGAGTCAACGTTGTGATATGATCCGTCGAATAAGGTTACCTTTATATCAATTACTTTACAGCCAATAAGCACACCCGAGTTCAATATTTCTATCAAACCTTTTTCAACAGCGGGAACAAATCTTCCCGGCACAACACCTCCGACTATCGCGTTATCAAATTCAAATCCTTTGCCTCTTTCCTGCGGCTCGATCTTAAGATGAACATGTCCGAACTGTCCCCTGCCTCCCGATTGCTTCTTATGTTTGTATTCAACATCATTAACTCTCGCACGGATAGTTTCACGATAAGGTATTTTCGGATTGGAGACATCCACTTCGAAGCTGTACTTACTTTTCATCCTGTTAAGAATAGTGTTAAGATGAATCTCTCCCTGTCCGCTTATAAGTGTCTGCGCCGTTTCAGGATTGAACTGGACTATAAAGGTCGGGTCTTCTTCATGC
>JBDTLQ010000398.1:0-3425 GCA_039934715.1 Ignavibacteria bacterium
AATTGGTTAATTATGTTAATTGGTTAATTATGTTAATTGGTTAATTATGTTAATTAGTTAATTATGTTAATTGGTTAATTGGTTTATTGGTTAAATTATGTTAATTAATAAAACAGACTAGTTAACAGATTAACTGATTAACCATTTAACAGATTAACTGATTAAC
The DNA here is from genome assembly GCA_039934715.1 of Ignavibacteria bacterium. Taxonomy (GTDB): domain Bacteria; phylum Bacteroidota; class Ignavibacteria; order Tepidaquicellales; family Tepidaquicellaceae; genus JAGPCH01. The sequence continues at coordinate 167 of JBDTLQ010000398.1, forward strand.
CATTTAACAGATTAACTGATTTTAAAAAAACTAAATTATTATGGCAAAAGTAAATATAGGAAATACATTCATAGGCGATGGTGAGAAAGTTTACATCATTGCCGAGATCGGGATCAATCACAACGGCTCCGTTAAGCTGGCAAAAAAATTGATCAAAGGAGCAAAGTCGGCAGGATGTGACGCGGTTAAATTTCAAAAGCGTACTCCCGAACTTTGTGTTCCGAAAGATCAATGGCATATTGAAAGGGAAACTCCGTGGGGTAGAATGTCTTACATAGATTACAGATACAAAATAGAATTGACCAATGACGATTACCTTGAAATAGATGATTACTGCAAAAAGAAAAAAATAGACTGGTTCGCTTCCTGCTGGGATGAAGCATCCGTTGATTTTATTGAAGTATTTGATCCGCCGATGTATAAAGCTGCATCAGCTTCACTTACCGATATCAGTTTGCTGAAAAAGAAAAGAGCTACATCAAAACCGGTAATGATATCAACAGGTATGTCAACCCTGGATGAGATCAAAATCGCAGTGGGCGAAATCGGAACAGAAAATCTGCTTATAGCTCATTCGACTTCAACTTATCCATGCAGGCTTGAAGAATTGAATCTGAGAGTTATCCGGACATTAAAACAAATTTATCCTGAGGTTCCTGTTGGGTATTCCGGACATGAAACCGGGCTGGCACCGACAAGTGCTGCTGTAGCTTTAGGAGCAACATTTATTGAAAGGCATATTACTCTGGACCGGGCGATGTGGGGAACTGACCAGGCTGCTTCTGTTGAAGTGATGGGATTTCACCGGCTTGTTGAAAATATACGTGATATAGAAAAAGCTCTCGGTGACGGAGTGAAAAGAGTTTATGAAAGTGAACTTGGGCCAAGAAAAAAATTAAGAAGAGTATAGATCTGATGTTGATAAACTAATCTTCAAAACGTATCTTTAAAATAAAAAAACAGAATTACTAACTAATTTTAAAAAACATGAAACAATTATACTTTGTTTTAATAGCAAGTCTTTTACTTTTGATTTCCTGCAATGAAAAAAAAGAAGTTAAAGAAGTTAAGGAAGAAGCCAAAGTAAGAAATGATGTAATGACCAAAGAGCTTCAGCAGGCGACAACTTCCGCAAAGATCATTGAAGTTTTTAAAGAAGGAAACGCCAGGTTTGTGAAAGGTGACCTGACATTTACCGATTATCCGAAACAGATAATAGAAACCTCAAAGGGTCAGTTTCCGGCAGCCGTAATTCTTTCCTGTCTTGATTCCCGCGTTCCCGTTGAAAAAGTATTCGATCTTGGAGTTGGAGATGTGTTTGTAGCAAGGGTCGCCGGTAATGTTGTAAGCCCTGATATGCTGGCAAGCATGGAATACGGATGCAAGGTTGTTGGCTCCAAGCTTATAGTTGTATTGGGACACACAGAATGCGGCGCAGTCAAAGCCGCGATCGATGATGTTAAACTGGGAAATATAACAGAGCTTCTTGCAAAGATCAAACCCGCGGTCGATAGCTCTTCTTCTTTTCAGGGAGATAAAAGTTCGAAAGATAAAGGCTATGTCGATAAGGTTACAAGTAAAAATGTTTCGATCATGATGAATAACATCAGAAAGAACAGTCCCATATTAAATGAGATGGAACAAAAAGGTGAGATAGATATCATCGGCGGTATCTATGATGTGAGTACGGGAAAAGTTACTTTTATGGAGTGAGATAATTGAAGTATAGAATTTTTTTACGTTTCAATGAGTATTGAAAATAATAAAACGATAGTTAAGAATTTTTATGATGAGGTCATCAATGAAAAGAAAATTGAATCGATCGAAAAATACCTTACTGATGATTTTATTCACAACGGTGAGAAACGCGGTATCGAAGGACAAAAGGAAGCTGTAAAAATCTTTCTGACTGCTTTTAGTAATTTGGTAAATACAATAGAAATTTTTCTGGGTGAAAGTGATCTGGTGTGTGTACATGAGAGCTGGATAGGTAAACACACAGGTGATTTCATGGGAGTTGCACCGACGAATAAACAGATAAACTGGACTTCAACTGCGATCCTTAAAATAAGAGACAATAAAATTTCTCAGACCTGGGATGAGAATGATTTTCTCGGATTGTTTCAACAGATGGGAAAATATCCTGATAATAGTTAAAGGTGTGTAGATCTGAATTTCAGAAAGGTTTTTTTAATAATCCTTCGGATCAACTACCAGTATCACCGTACATCCGTTTTTAGTATAAAGCGGTTCATGATCGGTACCACCTTCAGCATGATGGAAATCACCCGGTCCGAGAATTTTTCCCTGAGCATAAAGATCCCCTTCGATCACATAACACTCTTCAGCTCCGCTGTGATGATGGGACGGGTATTCCGTGTCCGCGGCAACTTTCAAAAGCAGCATAACGTATTCTTTCTCCTTATTGAGTGAAAGCTGTCTTACCTGTATTCCGGCAACTTCAGGATGCTGAATCCAGTCATCCGATTCTGAAAAAATAAAGTTGAATTCTCTTTTATCATTCTTTATTTCTTTATTACCTGACGAATTTATTTTTGAAAATAATTTTTCCTTTACACTTATCGAAGGCAACATTTTATCAAGTGATCGGTTCAGGACTTTTGGGAAAAGAGAAACAAGATTGTTCATTTCTGAAGCAAGCATTTTGTCCTCTTCGTGAGAATCCGGTAACTGATTTCTCAATTCCTCCGACTCTTTCTTATCGAGGAGTCCAAGGCTTTCTAAAATTATTTTATCTTTAAGTTCTTTATTCAATTTATTATTAATTCCTATATTAAATTTTTAAGTTTATTTCTCAGCGTCATCATAGCTGCCCTCATCCTTGTCTTGACTGTTCCCAAAGGTATACTGAAATGTTCGGCAAGCTCCGATTGTGAATATCCTCTGAAGTATGCAAACTCAATAAGGTCTCTTTGATTTTCGTTGAGCGACTTTAACGCGTTTGTAATTTCAACCTGTTCCTGATTCAGGTTTGAAAGATTTTCCGGATTGGAGGATCCTGATCCTTCCGAAAGATCAAAAAATCTTTCAATATCGGTTTCGCTTGAACGGTTCTTGTAACTCTTGCTTCTTAATCTGTCTATGGATTTGTTTCTTGTGATCCTTGTTATCCATGCAAGCGGATTACCCAGAGTTTCATCATACGAATCTATCTTCTCCCATATTTGAAGAAAAACTTCCTGCAAAAGATCCTCAGCTTCAGCTTCATCCCTTAAAATATAATAGATGATCGTATATA
>JBDTLQ010000399.1:0-3422 GCA_039934715.1 Ignavibacteria bacterium
AATGCAGGTTCATTTGTAATTGCCCTTGTCGCGCTGAAGTTTTCATTTCTTCCGCTCCCATTGCTTCTGCTGTTTTGCATTATCGGCGGATTTATTGTGAGCGGTCTGTTCGGACTGATACCGGCATATATTAAAATCAAGAAAGATGTGAGTGAAGTCATAACGACAATTATGTTAAACTTCATCATACTCGCGCTGATAAATTATTTTCTTGTTGACTTTTTCGCGGAGAGATCTACAATGCATACTCATAAGATCAGCGATGATATGATGCTGCTCAAATTCTCAGACTTCATGCCGTTCTTCCGGGGATCTTCAGTCAATGCCACATTTATTATTGCAATGATCATTGCTGCTGCATCTTATATAATGATCTATAAAACTAATTTTGGATATAAGCTTCGAGCGGTTGGATTTAACGAGACAGCTTCGAAGTATATAGGTCTGAAAACAAATAGAATAATTCTCATCGCGTTTTTCACAGGAGCAGGGCTTACTTCTCTTGCAGGTATAAATTTTATTTTCGGATATAAAGGTTTTTATGAATCCGGATTTTCAAACAATGTTGGCTTTACTGCAATTGCTGTCGCACTGCTTGCAAAGAATAACCCGATCGGAATAATTTTTTCTTCATTACTCTTTGCTGTGCTTGATTACGGAGGTCTTTCAATAAATCAGATCGTACCAAAGGAGATAATGTTTGTAGTACAGGGAGTGATAATTTTAGCGATCCTTTCAATCGACCGGCTCGTGAATATTTATTACCGAAGAAAGGGATTAATATAAATGGATCTGATCACTTCCATATTATCCTTTACATTCCTCGCACAGGTCCTGAGATTGATGACGCCGTTTTATCTCGGTGCAAGTGCTGCGAATTTTTCTGAAAGAGGCGGAGTGATTAATATTTCCATCGAAGGCTTCATGAATTTATCCGCCTTCAGCTTTGCTCTATTTTCAATAATCACAGGGAATGTTACTTTAGGATTTATACTATCAGTGTTAGTCAACATCATGTTTAGCTTTTTGTTTGCATTGTTTACTGTAAAACTCAGGATCAATCAGATCGTGACTGGTGTGGGTTTCAATCTTCTTATCGCGGGCATCACAAAATTTTTAATGGTGCTGATATTCAAGAGTTCAAGTAATACTGAAAGATTTGAGGGACTGCCGGATCTGAAAGTATTTCAATCCATTCCTTTTCTTGGAATAGTCTTTTCCGATTATATTACAGTATTTTGTTTTGTATTAATTTTTCTTTCGGTATTTATTTTGTTCAAGACAAAATTCGGACTGCGGCTGCGATCTGCCGGAGAAAATCCATGGGCGGCTGAGAGTCTTGGAATTGAGGTCAGAAAATATAAATTGTATGGAATACTGATCAGCGGGTTTCTGAGTGCCCTTGCAGGGATCTGGCTCGCGTCGAGTCAGAACAGTTATTCCGACGGCATGATAGCAGGCAGAGGATACATCGCGCTTGCTGCGATGATAATCGGAAAATGGAAGCCGGTCAATATATTCTTTGCGTGTCTGCTGTTCTCAGCATTCGAAGCGCTCGAGATCGCGCTTCAGATCTCAGGTACAAACATGCCTTCACAGCTTATTCAGATGCTGCCTTATCTGATCACAATCCTTGTACTGATAGGCTTTATCGGAAAAACAAAACCACCCGCCGCGGACGGAATACCATATTGACAGTTAGCAGTTAATAGTGTCTTGTCTTGTCCTGAAATGGGTTTACAAAATGTAAGTAACATTTTCGTAAACTTAAGAGGAAAGGTAAGCAATGAAATGAGATCAAAAGATTACACAGCAGTATAGTTTATCATTTAAACAAAAAATAGTATCAGAGATAGAGAGAGGAAAAATAACAAAATCAGAAGCCCGGAAGTTGTATGGGATTGGTGGAGGATCAGTAATAAATAGTTGGATAAGAAACTGGGTAAGTTACATTTATTGAATAAAGTAGTGAGAATAGAATTGAAAGACGAAGTATTAAGATTAAAACAGTTAGAGATGGAAAAGAATAAATTCAGACCGCATATGATCATAGATTATATGACACCGAATCAAAAGTATGCTGCATAAAAAAAAAGTTATGAACATATTAACAAAAAAGAAGAAAAAAAGAAAGAAAAAATAACTACTATTACTAATGTTTTTTTTGTAAACTTTTTTCAGGACGACACATGAGCGAATAATGAATGGTGAATAGTCAATCAACTATCTTCAAATCATAAGGTCGTAAATCGTAAATCTAAGATCGTAAATCACAAAGATTGGATATAACGGATATATTAATAATAGGAGCGGGGCCGATCGGGCTTGCATGCGGTATTGAAGCAAAGAAAAATGATTTGAGCTTTCGCATTATTGAAAAAGGGAGTATTGTCAATTCTCTTTTCCACTATCCGACAAACATGACATTCTTTTCAACCTCTGAAAAAATTGAGATAGGAAACGTGCCGTTTGTTTCCCATGGAGTAAAGCCGTCACGGCGGGAGGCTCTTGAATATTACAGACGCGTTCAGGCTTTTTATGATCTGAAGGTAAATACTTATGAGAAAGTTTTGCAAATAGAAAATGATGGATCATTGTACAAAATAATTACCGATAAAAATATTTACTCAACAAAGAGCGTGATCATCGCAACCGGATATTATGACACTCCGAATTACATGAATGTTCCGGGAGAGAGCCTTCCTAAAGTTATGCATTACTTCAGCGAGCCGCATCAGTATGCTTATCAGAAAACAGCAGTGATCGGCGCTGGCAATTCGGCTGTAGATGTTGCCCTGGATCTATTCAGGGTCGGAGCAGATGTAACTATGATAATACGTGAAGAGAAAATTAAGCCGTCTATAAAATACTGGGTAAAGCCTGATATTGAAAACAGGGTCAAAGAAAATTCAATAAAGGCATACTTCCGGTCAGAAGTCGAATCGATAACTGAAAAAGAAATTTTCATAAGAACACCTGAAGGTAATGTGGCAATTGAAAATGACTTTGTATTTGCTATGACCGGCTACCACCCTGATCATACCTTTCTCATGAGCATGGGAATAAAGCTTGATGAAGACAATAATCCTGTCTTTAACAAAACTACTTTTGAAACAAACCGAAAAGGAATTTATCTCGCCGGAGTTGTTTGCGGCGGAAGGAATACCGACAAATATTTTATAGAGAACTCGATCGAACACTCAAGGATCATAATAGATAAAATAAAGTCTGCACAGTAAGCTTTTCCAAATGAAAATTTCATATGACACTTCCCGCGACAATTTCTCTTAAAGATGCACGCCGCATAATCATCACAAGCCAGCTTCTACAAAATACAAGATCACTTTCAGATAAGGATAAGCTGTATAACATTATTGAAAATCTTGGTTACATTCAGATAGATACGATCTCAGTTGTTGAGC
>JBDTLQ010000400.1:0-3412 GCA_039934715.1 Ignavibacteria bacterium
ATTTTCTGAAGATGACTCGGAGTTTATTCTAAAGCTTTTGAATACTCCCGGATGGCTGCAATTTATCGGCAACAAGGGAATACATAATACAGCCGATGCTAAAAATTATATCATTAACGGACCTATGAAGAGTTATGAAAAATTCGGATTCGGGTTGTATAAAGTTATATTAAAGAGTGAAGGCAAGCCTATCGGAATGTGCGGACTAATAAGCAGGGACAGTCTTGATGACATCGATATTGGTTTTTCATTTCTCCCGGAGCACACCGGTAATGGATATGCTTTTGAATCTGCTTCTGCAACATTAAATTATGCAAATATAAATTTAGGATTTAAGAGAATTGTAGCGATAACAAACCCTGATAATCTTAATTCTATAAAACTTCTGGAAAAGCTCGGATTAATATTTGAAAAACAGTTTACTGTGCCGGGAGACGAAGAAGAGTTAATGTTGTTTGCAATTGAGTTCTGATTTGCCAGACTTTTTTACCTAGAAGCACAGCACTATGAAACTTTTTTTACAACAAAGGCACAGAGAACACAGCGCTATGAAACTTTTTTTTACCGCGAAGACTCTAAGACTCTAAGGAAAAATTTAAAGAATTTTTTTAAAAAGAAGAAAGAGTTCTTTGAGCATGAGAGTTTTGAGTAAATAAATTTTGGTTTCTTCCTTTTACTCTCTGTGCCTTTGTTACTCTGTGGTAAAAAAAATCTATAGTGAATAAATCGTTTATTGATATTCTTTTTATTGAAAATTAATTGTAACTTCTTTTGAAATTAAATTGAAATCAATTAAGGAGAATAATCATGCCAAAGATAATTTCTAATTCTTTGATCTTCCTGTTCTTAATTTTTTCATTCTGCATTTCCTATTCTAAAGATAAAGGACCGGTTAAATTTACTCCCCTCGACGGATCAGAATCAGGCACTGCAAATAATAATTTTAAAAGTTCGTATCCTGCAAGCAATGACTACGAGCCTTTGACTACTTCTTCCTACACAGTTCATTATACTCCAATGGGACTTACTTCTTATTATGATATTCAATCGAACGGATCCCCGAACGAGATCTGGCAAAATCCATTATCCCCTGATAATGTACATGCTGCAGTGATGGTATTACCAATATTCGGCTTAACAAGATTTGTCGATTATCTTTTCAGTTCTGATAGAGGAAATTCCTGGTCACTTTTGGGAAACGTAGCGGAAGCCCAATCGGGATTTCCTTCGATTGACGGTTTTCGGGACAATGGTGTTGAAATTATTTCAATGCACACAATTTCGGGAGGATTGCCTGCAGCAAAAACACAGGTTTTTGTAGATCAGGGTCCGGGCTTTGGAGTATTTGACAGATTGAATCCCGGACCTTCCAGTTTATCATTAATGAATTGGTCCAGAATAATTACCACCGGAATTTTTTCCAATCCGGTAAAATATCTTATTGTCAGTTTAGTTGATGGAATCATGTCTACAAACACAGGTCTAAATATACTTTCTCCGGGAATTTTCGGAGGATGGATTTCTCAGGGTGTCACTGCTCCGGAACAATATTCATTTGCAATTGGACAGGATGGAAGAATCGGTCTTGCATATATCATATCTGAAAGTATTAGTGAAAATTTAATTTCCATTGATCAGGAATCGCCTCCTTTAAATCAAGGTTCAGTTGCATTTAAAGAATCAAGAAATTACGGACTTACATGGAAAGGTCCTATGAAAATTTTTTCAGCAGATATTGCTAATGATAGCCTTGGAGCATTCGGAGGGATCAATATGATCTATCTCGGCAATACACCATGTGTGACATATGAACTTGATAAGATAACCCAAACAGGAATATTTCCTCAACAACCAAGTTACATTAAGTTCTGGAGTCCAACTGTCAACGGAGGAATTCCTGTACAAGTAGCAGGTCCTGATAATGTACCATTTTATCCGAACACCGGTCCGGCAGCTTCATACGGAGGATATACTTCTCTCTGCAGACCTGTAATAGGAAAGACAAATTCGATTGAAAATACTTTGTTTCTTGCCTTCAACGGTACTACAAATCAGACATCATCAGATTCAAACGTATATTATTCAACATTCTTCACTGCTTCCTATAATGGAGGTAATAATTGGGTAATGCCGGAAAAAATAACACCTGTTACTCCTTTGAAAGATTACAGATATGTCAGTATGTCTCATGTTAATGCAAAGACAACTTCTGGATTCTTGTGGTTAGTTCAAATGACAGTTCAATCACATGACTATGCCGGTGCCTTCGCACCAAATATGCCACCCGGGCCAAGTGATATACTTTGGATGGGAGTTGAAGCCGGAAAGATCTCCGAAAAAAATATTGTCAAGAGCAATTATTCATTAAAAGAAAATTTTCCAAATCCATTCAACCCTTCAACTTCAATTAAGTTTGATATCCAAAAACCCGGATACGTTACTTTGAAAGTTTATAATTCACGGGGACAGGAAGTTGAGATACTTGTTAACAATGAATTCGTTACTGAAGGAACAAGGGAGATTATTTTCAACGGAGCTGACTTGGCGAGCGGGATTTATTTTTATACTTTGTATGCGGGAGATTTTGTGGAGACAAAGAAGATGATGCTGATCAAGTAAATTTTGAACTGCTTCTGATTTGAAATATAATTTTTCTGCGATAAAAATTTTACACTTCTAATTCACATTGAAATTAAAAAGTGAATGAAATATTTTTCAGAGATTAAGAAAAGAATTAACCACCGCACGAACTTGACCACATTTGTTCCTGCCAGTTTTTAAATCAAAACACAATTGTATTGGAATATTTTAATGTAATAAAGGGTGACGGCCCGCTGATTGCAGCAGCAATTCACAGCGGACATATGCTCAGAGATGAGATCAAAGATAAATTTTATTTAAATGATTCTGAAAGATTAAAAGAAGAAGATCCTTTTACAGATGAGTTTATTAATTTTGTTCCGACCCGTATCATTGTTAACAGTTCAAGATTTGAATTTGATCTTAACCGCCCTGAAGACAAAGGTGTTTACTTAACACCCGAAGACGCGTGGGGTCTTAAAATCTGGAAAGAAATTCCTTCAGACAAAATGGTCAAAGATTCCCTCGGGCTTTACAAAACATTTTATGAGCAGATGAAAATCATTTTTAGTGAATATGTAAACAGGTATAATAAGATCTTTGTTTATGATGTTCATTCATACAATCACAGAAGAAGCGGACCGGAAGGAACCCCCGATGATCCTTCGAAAAATCCCAATTTTAACATTGGGACCGGAAATATAGACGCAACTTATTGGAGAGATCTGATTGATGATTTTATAAATGACCTTCAGCAGTTTGATTTCGGATTCGCAAAACCGGACATCAGGGAAAACATTAAATTCAAAGGAGGCTATTTTTCAAAATGGAT
>JBDTLQ010000401.1:0-3412 GCA_039934715.1 Ignavibacteria bacterium
ATCGCAAGACCTGCACCATTTACCATGCATCCGACATTTCCGTCAAGCTTGATATAATTAAGATTGTACTTTGATGCCTCAAGCTCAAGAGGATCTTCTTCGTTCTCATCCCTGAGCTGAAGATATTCTTTATGTCTGAACATAGCATTATCATCAAGTGTCACTTTCGCGTCGAGAGCCAGTACTCTGTCGTCATTTGTAATTACTACCGGATTTATCTCAAGCATAGAAGCGTCAAGGTCTTCGTAAGCTTTGTATAAAGACGAAACAAATTTTATAAAATCTTTATAAACATTTCCTTCGAGTCCGAGACCGGCCGCAAGCTCACGCGCCTGGTATGACAAAAGACCGGCTGCAGGGTCAACCCATACTTTAATTATTTTCTCCGGAGTTTCTTCCGCAACTTTTTCAATTTCAACTCCGCCTTCAGTTGAAACCATTATCACGTTTCTTGAAACTGTTCTGTCGAGCAGTATCCCCAGGTATAATTCTTTTTTATAATCAATTCCTTCGGTGATAAACAGTGTCTGCACTTCCTTTCCTTCGCTTCCTGTCTGATGTGTAACAAGAATATTTCTCAGCAGCTTTGCCGCGTAATCCTTTGCCTTTACAGTATCATCTCCGACAAATTTAACGCCGCCCTCAACTACAAGCTCGTCACGATTATTTTTGTTATAAACTTTTCCTTTACCTCTTCCTCCTGCATGGATCTGTGATTTGACAACAAACTGGTTTACGTTCCGGGATCTTAATGTACTTATGGCATTGTCAAACTCATTCATGCTATTAAGTGCAACACCGTCCTGTACAGGAACCCCATATCTTTTTAACAATTCTTTTGCCTGATACTCGTGTATTTTCATTTATTATTTTTTTAGCTTACTTAAGGGGATTAATTTTTTTTAAAGTTGAATCAATTTTTATCGAATCGATCCTGTATCTTCCTGAAAGACTATCCAATTCCTTTTTTGCACTGTCGATTTTTATCTGTGTTGAATCAATTTTGCTTTTAAGAATGTCAGCTTCTCTGCGGATACTTTCTTTTTCCTTCTCAAGGTTGTCACCGCAGCCGGCAACAATAAGCAGTGAAGCAAACAGAAAAAAATATTTTAGCCTCATTTTAGTTTTATCGCTGTTGTTTTAGCCTGAAGGAACAATCCGAGATAATCCGGTCCGCCCGCCTTGGAATCCGTACCCGACATGTTGAATCCACCGAACGGATGAACTCCGACTAACGCGCCCGTGCATTTTCTGTTAAGATAAAGGTTGCCAACAAAAAAATCCTTCTCTGCCTTTTCCAGCTTCTTTTTATTCTTTGTATAGACAGCCCCGGTCAATCCGTAAATTGTATTATTGGCGATATCAAGACTCTCATCGAAATTTTTTGATTTGATCACAGCAAGCACGGGACCGAAAATTTCTTCCTGAGCTATGGTAGCATCTTTCTCAACATCTTTAATGATCGTCGGCTGTACATAGTATCCATTGTCGCTGAGTTCCATTCCTCCGAAAATAAGTTTACCGCCTTCATCCATCGCCTTCTTAACATAGTTGATAATATTATTCTTTGATCTCTCATTGATCACCGGACCCATGTTCGGATTATCGGGAGCATTGCCGACTTTTATTTTTTTTGTTTCTTCAACTAATGCATCACAAAATTTATCATATATTTTTTCATCAACAATGACCCTTGAGCATGCCGAACATTTTTGCCCCTGAAATCCAAACGCAGCCTGAACAACACCTTTCACTGTATCATCAAAGTCTATCAGATCGGAGTCTACTACTATTGAATCCTTGCCTCCCATTTCAGCTACAACTCTCTTTATCCAAATTTGCGAAGGCTGTTTTTTTGCAGCCAGTTCATTTATCCTGAGACCAACTTCCATTGAACCTGTAAATGAAATAAATCTTGTCAAAGGATGTGTGATGAGAAGATCACCGATCGAGCTTCCGTCGCCTGTAATAAAATTCACTACACCTTTTGGTAATTTAATTTCCTGCAGCAATTCAAAAAACATTTGTCCGATAGCAGGGGAGTCGCTTGATGGTTTCAAAACAACTGTATTGCCCGAAACTATCGCGGCAGTTGTCATTCCTACTAAAATAGCCAGAGGAAAATTCCATGGCGGTATAACTACTCCCACTCCGAGCGGAATATAGTCAACTCTGTTTTTTTCTCCGGGATAGCTAACAACAGGCATACCTTCTTCATATCTTACCATTTCTCTTGCGTAATATTCCATGAAGTCTATCGCTTCAGCTGTGTCTCCGTCAGCCTCCGCCCAGTTCTTGCCAACCTCAAAACACATCATCGCTGAAAACTCATGCTTTCGCTTTCTCATTTTCTTCGCTGCTTCAACTAAAAATTTTACACGTGTTTTTACCGGTACATTCTTCCAGTCTTTGAAAACATTATTCGCGATCTCAATGGCTTTAATTGACATCTCAGCAGTACCTTTCTGAAAAACTCCTACAACTTCATCCTTCTTCGAAGGATTATATGAATATAATTTTGAATCCGTAAAAAATTTTTCACCGCCTATAGTAACAGGGTATTCTTTTTTGAATCTTGATGACACCTTCTCTAAAGCTTTTTCAAATTCCTGTCTGTTCTTCTTTTTTGAAAAATCTGTGAACGGTTCATTCTTGAACTTTGGTAATTTCATTTGTGAATTTTAATTTATAGTTGTAAAAAATTATTTTTCTGAACAGGGATATTTCTCTGAACACGGATAATACTGATTTAACTGATTTCCACTGATAGTTCTAAAAAATAAAAATGTATATTTTCAGAATGCATATCAGATCAATTTAATAAAAAAAAATCCGGCTCTTTCCGTTTAATCTGTCTTATCCGTGTTCTGATTCGACACTTCAATTTTGATTTCCCGCAATTTGAATTGCGGTGTTATGAATCTCGGGTCTGATATCTCTTATTCCGTAATTATTGCGCGACGGGTAAACCCGGTTAGTAAGAAATATAATTATCAGCTCTCTGTCCTTATCACACCATATACTTGTACCGGTAAACCCTGTATGTCCAAAACAATTGTCAGAGATCAGTTCACCGCACGGTATCCTGTACTTGGTTGATGATGCAAGCGGCTTTGTGTCCCATCCTAAAGCTCTTGAATTTTCATATGAAACATCCGTATATCTAGTTGTGAACATCTTTACAATATCAGCGTCAAACATTTTTTCAGGTTTCGAACCTCCGGAGTAAGGATCATAATATTCACCGTCATCCAGCATCATTCTCATGAACTTATAAATATCCGCAGCATCGGAAAAAAGTCCCGCGTTGCCTGTGACACCGCCGAGTATTGCCGTTGTCTCGTCATGAACTTCACCCTGTATCAGTCTGTTCCTCCAGTAGTTATCGAATTCAGTTGGAAGTATGTATTCC
>JBDTLQ010000402.1:0-3411 GCA_039934715.1 Ignavibacteria bacterium
CAAAAGTGAATTATCAGTGAATATCAGCATAAATCCGTGTCATCAGCGTGCAATTCTTTTGTGTAATTGGTTAATTCTCAACCTTCACTTTTTTGAAATCCAATCTTCAAAAATATTTTAGTATATTGATAACCAATTCTAAATAAAAATCTAATTGAAAAAAGAAGTTCTTGATAAAGGTTTTGTCGAGGTCATAGATAAGCTTGGCTCAGACCTTACAGTGGTTAACTCCGCTCGCGTATCATTTGGCAAAAGAAAAGAAAAATTTGACGATAGTGACAGGAAGCTTGTGCGCTTCCTCGCAAAGAACAGACACTGGTCGCCGTTTCGTCATATGATGGTTCAGTTTCATGTCAAAGCACCCGAGTTTGTAATGCGTCAATGGTACAAGCACGTTGTAGGAATTGAAACCTCTTCAAGTTCCTTCGCTAAAGATCACGCGTGGAACGAGATCAGCGGCAGATATGTGCCGGTGGCGGATTTTTATATTCCTGAGAACTGGCGCAGACAATCAGAGAATAATAAACAGGCATCAGAAGGAAGCATAGAAGATCAGAACTCCGCCGATGAGATCTTTAAATCAGTCATGAGTGAAATTCTTGCAGCTTATCAAAAACTTCTTGATGCGGGGGTAGCAAAGGAACAGGCAAGGATGATACTTCCTTTGAATCAGTATACTGAAGTTTACTGGACTGCATCATTTCAGGCAATAATGAATTTTATCGAACTTCGTGATGAGGCTACGGCACAATGGGAGATACAGCAATTCGCGAAGGCACTGAAAGAGTTAATGATGGAGATCTATCCGGAGACAACAAAGATCTGGTTTGAAGTAAATTCTAAAAAAGAATGATCCGATAAAATCAGAGTTAAGGTCCTTTATTCAAAAACAATATTTGATCTTGGCACTATTTACCTGTAAAAATGCTTTTCAAAACCTGACCTGCCATATTGGGATTCTCTTTGAATCTTCTGATTGAATACTCGTACCATCTTTGCCCGAACGGCACATAGATCCTCATACGGTGTCCTTTCGCGACTGCTCCCTCACGCAGATCTTCGCGGACTCCGAGCAGCATCTGAAACTCATACTCCTCTTTTCTGAGATTCATTTCCTTTACAATTTTTACAGATTCCCTGATCAGGTATTCATCATGAGTTGCGATTCCGCAATATGATTTTTTTTCAAGAGCAAGACGAAGCAGTTTGAGATAATTCTCTCTTATACCGTCACCGTCTTTAATTGCGATCGATTCGGGTTCGATGTAAATCCCTTTACAGATACGGAAATTAGCGCCGATATTTGTGAGCCGGAGAATATCACTTTCACTTCTCCTTAAGTATGCCTGTATAACAATACCTACTTTGTCAAACTTTTTTTTCGATTCTTCAAAGATCTTTATCGTTGATTCCGTCACGGAAGAATCCTCCATGTCTATACGGACAAAGGTGTTAATACTTTTTGCTTTTTCAAGGATCTCATGTACCATACTTTTACAAAAATCATAATCAATATTCAATCCGAGCATTGTAAGTTTGATTGACAGATTACAATCAAGATCATTCCTGTGAATTGAATCCAGAGCCGCGATGTTCTCATCTTTGGATTTTATTGCTTCAGCCTTCTGCGATATTGATTCACCCAAAACGTCCACTGTAGCCATCAGCTTTTTTTTATTCAAATTTTTTACAGTGTTCACCGCATCGGAGAGCTTATCACCGGCTATATATTTATTTGCAAAGATCTTCACGATTCCCTTAGGCATTACCTGTATCGTTGGCACCAGAACTTTGTTTAAAATATTCATTTGGATTTATAGGGTTTTATAATTTTTATGATCTGATCACAATTCTTCAATGGACCTTCTTCCTGCAAAGCCGTCATTGATGGAATGCCAGTAAGCTATCTCTTCTTCACCGGACTGAAAGCAAAGATAAACCTCTTCTCTATTGTCCCTCACGTGAGGGAAATCAATCAAGCCATTATCAATTCCTTTAACAATAATCCCGAGTTCCGAGATCGCGTTTACTAGCCTGATCAGCTGTTCCATGTCATTCGGAAATTTTCCCGAGCCGTTTGGTCCAATCCCGCCAAAGTACTGGTGTTTGTAGATATCATATCCTTTTTCATCAAGGATTTTTTTTAATTCAATGATTTTCGATAATTTCGTTTTTAAATCCGGCAGCAGAGATTGAGCTTCGGATAATGAGAAATGTTTTTTATGAAGCATTACCTGAATTCTTTTTTGTTCAAAATAATGAAAAAAATTCTTTGTATATATATTTCAATTAGGGTATAAAAAAAAGCATTCCCGGATTCAGGAATGCTTTCAAAAGAAGATTTAACTTACTTCTTCGATTAACCCAGTATCTTTGCAGACATAAAGTTTTTTATTTCATTTTAAAAATTTTATTATTAAGTTAATACTGTTTTTTAAAACATCCCTGAATCCCCTCCTTTCCCTTAGAGGGGATTTCACAAGGTAAGACCCAACCCTCATTAAATCTTACTTGTTTATCAAGGACGTTATTATTTTAGCAAAATCATTTTTCTGTTCAGGTTATATTCACCCGCTTTTAAACTGTATATATAGATACCGCTCGGTAAACTTTCCGCATGAAACTCAATTTCATTGGCACCAATTGACAGTATTTTATTATCGATCAATGTAGCGATCGATTCGCCTCTCATGTTATAAACTTTCAAAGATACTCTTGATGTATTCGGGAGTTCAAAGCTTATTAATGTCGTCGGGTTGAACGGATTTGGAAAATTCTGTTTCAGGACGATCCCGCCGTATTTTTTTTCATTTTTATTTTGCGGCGTGCTTTGATTTCTCTGAACCTTAATTATTAAAGAGTATTTTGCTTCAGGATCAGTAATAGTATTTTCAATTTCAGTAACATACGGGTCAAAAGGAGTTGTACCCATATTATCCAGAGGATCATCAGGATAAGCCATTATCTTAATTTCATCTGTCGTCAGTCCTATAGAGCCGGACAGCAGGAATTCACCATTCGAATTAATAGTGGCTGATTCAATCACAGCTTCGGATTCTTTAGTAGATCTGTATACTCTTATATTACCCTGGGTAACCGGGCTGTTGTTATCCGAATATACAACTCTGCCTAATATGAAATCGGCTGAGGCAAATATTTTTTTTGAATCAGATACATTTGATAAAATGATCAAAAAAACTATTGCTGGGAAATATTTATTTGTTTTAATCATTTTTTTTATCCTCCCGATAAAAATATAATTAATATTAAATTTTAAACTATTGCTCTTAATTTTGATTCTCTCTTTTTTGTAACTACTCCGGGCTGAATCTCTGCTTTTTTCATCTCATCTATCGTATTCCCCTTACTCCAGTAAAGGTCAAACAGATCTATCATACGGTGCGCATAAGC
>JBDTLQ010000403.1:0-3406 GCA_039934715.1 Ignavibacteria bacterium
CACACTCAACACACTCAACACACTCAACACACTCAACACACTCAACACACTCGACCCACTCAACACACTCGACCCACTCAACACACTCAACCCACTCAACACACTCAACACACTCAACACACTTTACTGTTTCACATTTGGCAGATCAAGCTCCTGTCCTATTTTAATGTCGGCTTTGTTTTTAATATTGTTCTGTTTCATTATCATCTCAATACCTTCTCTGTTTTTATAGAACAGGTTTGATATTTTTTCGAGTGTATCACCGCTCTTTACTTTATACTTTGTTATGGTAACGTTCGGATCTGTTGATGTAATATTACCATTCTCATGTATGCTTTCAGTATTGGTGCTGCCATTAATTGATGAATTATTGGCAGTGAGATTTGTACTGCCTGTTTTATCACCTGCGGGACCGGAATTAATTTCCTCCTGAAACTGAATGTCCCCTGACTTTGTAAATTTTTTCTTCAGATCGGATTCCAGTATATATTCATTCAGCCGGTCTGTTAATTTTTTGTTTTCATTTCTGATCACTGCAAGGTCGCTTTCATACTCTTCCTTAAGAAGCGCCTTTTGCTTGAAGTCATAAATATTATAAATAATAAAGAGCAACAGAACAAGAGTGAGAAACAGCAGAGCTATTGTTACAAAATTTTTATAATCAGACTTTCTAATCTTAGTTTCTGTGTTATCAGGTGTTTCAATATCCAGAAGCTCAGGATCCTTATCAAGCGTCAGAAACTCATTTTGCTTTTCCTCCTTCTTCCCGATGTCACATACATAGTATCCGTCTGACTTTATGATTTTTTTGTTAGCCCAGGAAAAAAATCCCCTGTCATTTATAGTCGGATCATAAACGTAAGCAACCATGTGATCAACATTAAAAAAGTTTTCCTGTATGAACATGTCATAGGTTGAAAGAAAAACAGTATGCCCGGGGTGCGAATGGAACCACCCAAGGATCTTTTTTCCGGGAAAATCTTTTTCAAGGATCTGATTTATATAATCCCACGTCTCATGAGTAAATGTAAGCCGTGATATGGAGGAATTTGTATGCTTGGCAATTATAAGGTTATCAATCAATATGAATTTGTCTCCGATGCTGTTTAAACCAACATCACCTATCAATACTCCGCCCAGTTCATTGTTGATATCACTGGCAAGATATTCATCCACTCTTTTAAGTGCATCCGCACGGATAAATATTTTTAATACATCCTGAGATTCATTCTTCCCGAAATATTCGCAATCAGCCGGAAACTCAAAACGCTTTGCAACGTCTCCGCCTGAATTATCTGTTACTTCAATTTTCATTGATCAAATATAATCAATGTAACAAATATATTAAATCGAAATTAGCGGAATTTTCTAAAACTTAACAACTATCCTTCTTGGTATAATTCCGGTTGCAAATGTATTTAAATTATTTCCATTACCATCATATAATAGCACACTTCCGTTTGAGACAAAATCTTTTGCATTTGCAATATAATGTTTCTGATTCCGGGGATCGTAATTGTACCCGTAAAAAAAATCAACTGCAGTATTTGAATTTGGAATAAAAACCGAATGTAATTTCGTTGAGAGGTTTAGCTTTACAATATTATTCAAATACGAAATAAAATAAACATCATCATTGTCCGTGTTTACCGCTATATCCTTGTCAAAACCCAGCGCGAATCCATTGCTGATAAAAAATGAATCAACCTTCACATATGAAAGAGGATTGATCTTGTAGATTATTCCTGTTGAAGCGTCGCCGGGGCATCCTACAAGCAGCTGTCCGTCACGCGATATTGCAAGTGAAGACGGCTTTTTACGGACAAAGATGGTCGCTACAACCTGATCAGTGGCGGCGTCAATAACACTTACAGTGGAATCCGTCCCGCCTCCAAACACACTTGTGTTGCAAACAAATACTTTGGTTCCGAGAGCCAGAATTTCCTGGGGATAAAGCCCGACTGTTATTGTAGTTACCGGAGAAAGATCACTTCTGTTGAGTACGGTAACACTGTTGGTAGGTCCGTTAGTGATATAAATTTTTTCATTCACTGCAGCTACCGAATAAGGATTGATCCCGGCTGCGTGTGATTGAATTACTGTACCGCTTGTATCGAGATTGTGGATCTTTCCTTCCGCGTTAAAATTTCCCTGCTCGGTAAGGTAAAGCTGATTGGAAGACAATATAAGTCCGTCAGGAAATAATCCGATATTGGTCGGATTGAAAATATTTTCCGTAAAAGTATTGCTGAGCAAATTGTAAAAAGAAAGCTTGCTGGAACCTGAGGAGAATCCTCCCTCTGAAAGTACATATGCTCCCACTGATGTTACCCCGGGGGTATTGGGATTTACGACCTCTTCCCGGCAGCTGTAAAAGATCACTCCTGTTAGTACCGTGAAAAAATAAATTAAAACCTTTTTCAATTTGTTTCCTTTCGTTTTATAAATGTTCTTCAATAATAGTTTCAAATTTTGTTTTTCCTGTATTGATCATTTTCAGAATGTATGGCACACACAGCCTGCAGTTAACCGCAACCATCTTTACCTCTCTTAATTCTTCCAGTGTCTTTAAATTATTTTCTTTCATTATTTTTTTCATTTCTTTAAATGTCGTATCAAAGCAAATGCATTTTGTGATTGAAAATTTTTTTTCTCCGGTTTCCATATATATTAAAAATCAATTCCCGAACGTATCGGAATTCCTTTATCAAAATAATGTTTTACCTTTCTCATTTCAGTAATCAGATCGGCTTTTTCTTCAAGTCCTTCCCAGAGCTTGTGACCGGTCATCACAAGTTCAAATCTTTTATTTTTTTTCCAAAGATCGATAAGATCATCAATATCTTTTTTATCAAGGAGATGATAAACTACGGCCGCTATTCCTTCATCAAGAATCAGGAGATCCTGCTTGCCGTTTAATATCAGATCCCTCGAGATCTCAAGTGCCCTTTTTGCCTCTTTAAAATCATCTTCCGAATTTTTAAATCTGAACGTCCCGTCGGAATTCATCCTTTCACAACCTGTAGAAAAAAATTCAATATCGTATCCGGTCTCTTTCAGTTTTCTGAGAGTGTTTAGTTCAGCATAATGTTCATTCACCCCTTCATATCCTTTGTCGAACTGCACCAGTCTTACTTTCAATCCCGCTCCCAATGCGCGCATTATCAAACCCATGACACTTGTCGTCTTCCCCTTTCCGTAACCATAATAAATGTGAAAGCAATGCTTCTCTTCATCAGTTAAATTTTTATAACCTTCGATGGTCTTTAATATCTTTTCTTTATACTTGCTTCCCCCGGCTTTCTTTGCATCTTCAATTTTTGTCATGTTTTATATTTTATTTTTTTTATTCGTCAATAGTCAATAGTCAATAGTCAATAGTCAATAGTCAATAGTCAATAGTCAA
>JBDTLQ010000404.1:0-3398 GCA_039934715.1 Ignavibacteria bacterium
ATCAGACAGCAGGAAATCTGCTGACTTTTACATGGCAAGAACTGACTGCAATAAGTCAGTGATCATTCCCAAAGAAACCGGTTATATAAATGAAAGCGGCGAGCTTGTAATGAAGATCAGCCACCGGATCGGGGATTTCGTTGATGTAAAGATCAACAGGGCAAATTCAGCAACTCTTTTTGGAGAACCTGTCGGCATTGCTGCTGCTCAGGAAAACAAATAACCAATTATTGTCTGATAAACTCAGCATACTGCTATTTTCAATTCTCGGATTCGTCATCCGCCTTTTTCCGTTAAAGTTCATACAAAAAACGGGAAAATTAACAGGCTTATTTTTTTTTATCTCCTTCCCATCAGAAAGAAAGTTGCTCTCGGCAATTTAGATCTTTGCTATCCTGAAAAGAATGTTTCCTGGAAAAATAATATAATAAAGGAAAGCTATATAAATCTTGGCATCAATATGTTTGAGTTTCTGTATCTGCCAAAATTGAATAAAGATAATGTTAAGAAACTTGTAAGGCTTCACAACAATGAGAGCGTTGAAGAATCAATAAGCAAAGGTAAAGGAACATTTATTCTGAGCGGGCATTTTGCCAGCTGGGAGCTTGCAGTTTTTGCATATCCGCTCCTTACAGATGGCAACATGAATATCATAGCGAAGATACAGGCGAGCAGGGGACTCAATAAAAAGATAAATGAATTCAGGCAGCTAAGCGGAAACAAGATCATTGAGATAGGATTTTCACTTAAGGAAATTTTTATAAAGGTAAAGCAAAATGGAATATTTGCTTTTCTCATAGACCAGTCGGCCAATCCGGATTATTCAGCTTACATAAATTTTTTTGGAATGAATGTCCCGGCATTTTCAGGTCCTGCAAAGATCGCATTGCGGCAAAGGCCTGAATTGTTCATTGCTTACAATGTCAGGCAAAAGGATTACAGCTATATAATTCACTTTGAAAAATTTAATTACTCGGATCTGATTGGCAGCTCAGATGAAAATGTTATCGAACTTACGCAAAGGATGCAGACAATGATAGAAGCCGTGATAAGAAAATATCCCGGACAATGGCTTTGGTTCCATAAGAGATTCAAACACAGACGAACGGATACTCAGCAGATAGCTGCAAAAAATTTTGATATTTACAGATCATAGACAAGCAAAAAAATATATTAATAATTCAGACAGCCTTTTTGGGAGATGTGATCCTTACACTGCCCATGCTTCAGCTTTTAAAAAAAAAGTATCCTGATTCCACGATAGATTTTCTTTGTATTCCTGATACTGCCGGGCTTTTAAAAAATAGTCCTTATGTAAATGAAGTTATCATTTATGATAAAGCGAATGCGGGAACGGGCGAGCTGGTAAAAGTGATAAAACTTATAAAAGGCAGAAAGTACGATGTCATAATATCTCCCCACCGGTCATTCAGATCATCGATCATAAGCAGGTTCTCTTCAGCGGGCAAAACAATTTCATTTGACAGATCTTCAATGAGTTATTCTTATGATGTGAAAGTGCCTTACCGAAAAGATCTCCATGAGATACAGCGAAACATGAAACTTCTTGAACCCATTGAGATATACGAAGAGGAGATCATAGCTCCTGAGTTATTTCCATCAGCTTCTGAAAGAGAGAAGATAGACAAATTACTTATTGATAATAAAATAAATGCTGATGAAAAACCGGTGGCGATCGCTCCGGGTTCAGTTTGGTTTACAAAAAGATTTCCAAAGGAAAAGTTTGTAAAGTTGTGTGATCTGCTGGCTGCTCAGTCTTTAAAGATCGTTATGATCGGCGGGAGTGAAGACAAGGAATTGTGTGATTTCATTTCAGGTCATACTTCAAATAAGAACATTATCAATACAGCCGGCAGCCTGACAATTCTTGAATCATCTGAATTGATAAGGAGAGCTTCATTACTGGTCACAAATGATTCTGCTCCGCTTCATCTGGCAAACGCGGTTGGTACCGATGTGATAGCGCTGTTCGGAGCAACAGTTCCATCATTTGGATTTTTCCCGATAGGGAAGAATGATATTATTATTGAAACAAACGGGCTGACGTGCCGCCCATGCAGTATTCATGGCGGAGATAAATGTCCTATCGGTACATTTGTATGCATGTTAAATATCAGGGAAGAAACAATTGCGGAAGCAGTGAAAAAAATTTTAAGCCAGGCATTCGCCTAATCTGTTGATGATCTCTTTCTTGTCGAGAGGATTCTGTTTAGAATTCATCTCATTGAGAATTTCTTTTATTATGTACTTGCCCTGTTCCTTTGACTTATCAGAAATGAAGCCGTCAAATATGGTCTCGCCGTTCAGCGCCCTGTTGATCTCCGTTTCCTTATTGTGCTCCGTCAACTCAGTGTAATAAACAACTCTGAATTTTTTGTTGAATTCTTTTTCCCTGTAAATCTCAAACATTGTTTTGTCGGATTCAAAAGCCATATAGTATAAAAATTATTTTTTTAATAATTTGAAAAAGGCAGACCATTTGTATGATCTGCCCTTTCTGATAATTATTTTATTAAAACCATTCTTTTAGTTTCCGTGAATCCGGTGGTCATTAATTTATAATAATAAACTCCGCTTGTAAGACCGCTTCCGTCGAATGTGACTTTATATGTTCCTGGTGTCTGGTATCCGTTAACCAATGTTGCAGTTTCTCTTCCGAGCGCGTCATAGATCTTCAATGACACAAAGTTAAATTTCGGAAGTGAATAATTTATTGTTGTATTTGGATTGAACGGGTTAGGATAGTTCTGAGCTAACACAAAGTTTTCCGGTACTTCTGATGATATCTTGTTAACACTGATCGTGCCTCCCGCCTGTGTATATCTCTTTACAAATTCCTGATAATACTTATTAGCGATAAGCGAGTCAAAGATCATAAGGAAGTTTTCATCATTGCCCGTTGTGGCTGCGGTGGAATAGTTATATGATCCTGTCTCAACGATTGGATTGCTGCTCGGAAGATCCGCATCAATAAGAATGTACTTGCTGTGAAGCAAACCTGTCTGTCCGTCAAGATAAACGGGAGCCGGTGGATTCCACGGAGAAGTTCCACCTATACCTTTCATTTCCGGATAAACACTTGATGGATCAGTGCCGTTACCCTGATCAAAAACACCCCTGACCATTTTTGTCGGAGGTGAGAACTGTGTCTTCATTTTATTTGCGATCTGAAATCTTGTAAAAGCGAACGCGCAAAACATGATCGATTTATTTGTATAGTTTCCTATCATGTTCTCGATCTGTGTTGAAGGATTATCCGATGGAGAGAAGTAACACTCAACCCTTCTTCCTTTAATGTCAAATAAGTGCGGCGTGTTGTCGGTCTTCGCCGCTCCGAACTTTGCATTAGAGGAATTATTTATTTCGTTATGAGATCC
>JBDTLQ010000405.1:0-3398 GCA_039934715.1 Ignavibacteria bacterium
TTATCCGCGCTTGAAGGAATTGAATTGGATGTTGTATCATCAAGAGCAATCAGACTCCTGTTGTAATTCTTCGAATAGCCGATTGAAGCTGACGAGAAGAAGTGTGCTTTCTTTCCGATCCATGGAACAAAATAATTTACATTTACAAATGGCTCATAACCAATTCCGAAACTCAATGAAGCCGTTTCATTTCTACCCCTGAAATTATTCCATTTAACATTCAATCCTGCCCAGAATTTCGAAAACTCTCCGTTCCTGAAACCTCCCTGAGGAATTGGAAAAATATAAAATCTTTCTTCTACAAGAAACATTATGTCAAACTTATTTACGGTGTCAGTAGGAACAGGATAAACATCTACCTTATTAAAGAGTCCGAGCTTGTAGATGCGGTTTACATCCTCCTGAAGAACGTCAACATCGAGTTTTGAATCCGGACGTGTTGTTACTTCCCGTAAGATCACATCATCGTCTGTTATTTCATTTCCGACTACATAAACTTTTCCCGTAATTATATTTGCCGGTAATGAAAGACTGTCACTATTTTGTTTTTCTGAATCCTGGCGCTGCTGTGCTGAAATTACACTTACAAATGACAGGCATATCATGTTTACAAAAAATAATCTCACTCTTACCTTGCCGTAAAATTTATTTCGGTTCATTTTTCTGTAGTGATCTCAGTTGATTCAGCTTCTGTAGTAATTGTTTTGCATCGGGAGAGTTTGGTTTAATTTCCAATGCCTTGTTGATCAGTTTTTCACCTTCATCATACTTGGAATAGTTCATAAGATAATTTGCCCTGCTGAGATAAGCATTGAAATATGCATTCATAATAAAGTTATGATGATAATCCGTTCGGTCAGTTATCGTATACTCAAATTCCGGGTCTGTGTATTCAACATAATTCTTATCCTTTGTATAACGGACCAGCAATCCCTCCGGTATGTGATTATAATCCTTAGCAAACTTTTCGTTCTTCTCCTGTTCAATTTCAAATGTAGTATAAAAATTTCTTTCATTGTAATTTTTTTCAACAATACTGTTCAGCAAATTCAAAAATGCTGACTGTATCTTTACAAGGTCCTGCCGGTCAGTTTCACTTGAAGGCTTTGTGTATCTGTCAGGATTTTTTTCAAATTTCAAAAGTTCATTTGTATAAGCTTCAAATTCCGTACGGCTTTTTTCATATACATCCGGAAAATGCTTTTTCATATGATCCATATACCAGCTCTTTCGCATAAGCTCTTTGTCAATTACAATAAGATCAGGCCGGATGTTCTTTACATACTGATGATAAATTGATGATGACACCCAGAAGTCCCAGAGCGTTGACATTATGATCGAGTTTTCAGGAGCTGACTTGAAAACATTTAATGTATAATCTCTTACAAAATAGTTTTTGCTTTCGTCAACTTTCGAAAAATTCTGACTAAGCGGAATAAGACAGATCAGTATAAAAGCGAAGCTGATCTGTTTAACATTCCTATTTAATTTTTTTGAAATGTAAACCAGACCGAAGCCAAACCATATAGCTGTGACAATGAATGCCAGAAGGAAGTATGAATCAATGTCATAGATGTCATAGTTGATCGCGTACACTATGCAAAAGCCAAACAACAGCAATGTAAAATAGAAAAGTTTTTTACTTTTCCGATAGATCTCAAAGACGCCCGGTATTGCAATGAGCAATGGGACATAAAAAAATTCGAGCGGATAATTCTTTGTGAAATAGGAAAATTGCTTGCCTGCATTCTCAAATGATGAGAACATCCAGATACTGAATTGCTTGCCGGTAAAATGCCTCCAGAAATTATCAAAGTTGTGAGGATATCCCCAGCTTAAAACATCATTTTCTGCACGGATGAAAAAATAAATGTAAACCGAAAATCCCAGGAGAAACGGTATCCCTAAGAGAAGGATCCTTTGAAAGGATTCTTTTTTGAATCCGTTAACAGCGAAATAAAGATAGATGCTTCCAACCGAGAGAAAGATGGTAGACAAATGATTTGTAAAACTTAGCCCGAGCACGAACGCATAAAGTATCCAGAATTTTTCTTTTTTCAGAACTGACTTTTCGTCCTTAGGATTATAGCTGCAGGCTTTTAAGATAAGATAAATATCTGTTATCAAAAAAAATGTATGAAGAGAATATACTTCAATGGCGTTTGCCGTTTCCCAGAATGTCTCTGAAAAAGCAAGAATCAGAACCGAGGCCAGAGAAATATTGTATATCACTCCGGCTGAAATATTTTTATCGGTTGTCTCAGTGCTGCCCGGAATATACCTGCTCTCTAAAAGAAAAGTCATCAGGTTAAAGAACATCAGCAGCGCAGCCGAAGATATGACAGCGCACATCATGTTAAGCCTGTAAACTTCTTCGCCAAAAGGAACAATGAATGTAAAGATCCTGCCGAGTATTGTGAATAAAGGATAGCCGGTTGGATGAGCAATACCGAGCTTAGAGGCGACTGCTGCAAGCTCTCCTGAGTCTATGAACGTGACGGTGGGAGCAAGCGTGATCAGATAAACTATAAAAGGAATTGCAAATGAAAGAACCTGGTATATTATTTTTTTATTGATTGGTTTTTCCGCCATTAATATTTTAGAAGTTAAATGTTACTGTGCTCCACCATTATACATTTGTTCTGAACATATGAGATGCCTTTGCTTTCAGCCAGCTCTCTTGCGTCCATGCTGACAACCCCAACCTGCGCCCATATTGCTTTGGGCAGAGTATCCAGTTCCAGAACTTCATTGACAAGATCAAACAAAAACTCCGAACGTCTGAAAACATTTACAATATCGATCTGTCCGGGAACATCCTTTAAAGATGCAAAGCAGTTTATTTCGTCGATGACCTTATTATGAAGTCTGGGATTCACTCCGTAAACTTTGAACAGATTGCCATGCATATACCTTCCTATGCGGTTGCTCGGTCTAAGGTGATTATCTGAAAAGCCTACAATCGCAACGACCTTGTTCTTTGTAAGGATCTCTCTAATGACAAGTTTATCGGTCATAAAAAATTTAAGGGAACAACCCCACCGGAATCATTCCCTTTAATAATCAGTAGAAAATTTTTTTTAATTGACGCAGTAGTTTTTATAAACTCCGTCGAGAAAATTCCACATAAGTGTCGCGGATTCATCCACAGTATTGATCAGTCTTCGCTGGTCTTCAAATGATCTGTTTGTGTTATTCATAATTTCCATTTCATCCCTTGAGTGATAAACATCCGCTTCTTCGTGTACTTTAAAAAATTCGATCGCCTTTTCAGAATCAATACCATAGAATTTTTTCAGACCTTCGATCTTGGTCTTTGATATTTCAGGAACCTGTGATTCATAAGCATAAAGTGCAGCAAGTCCTAACGTAAATTCTGGAGAGCGTGTAAGCTCATA
>JBDTLQ010000406.1:0-3393 GCA_039934715.1 Ignavibacteria bacterium
CCGCAACCTCTCCCGAAAGACTTTGAAACATTCCATGAAATAATATCAAATGAAAATTTAACAGTTGAACGTATAATCTCAACGGGTCATGCAACGCCCGATGGTCAATGGCTGGAAGATGACAGGAATGAATGGGTAATCCTTTTGCAGGGGGAAGCTCAATTAGTTTTTGAAGAAGGGAAAACACACACACTGCGTACAGGCGATTACATTTCAATTCCAAAAAACAAAAAGCATAAGGTCAGCAAGACCAGCATCGATCCTCCGTGCATATGGCTGGCAATATATCACCTGCCATGAAAAGTGCCGCTTACTGGAAAGAAAAATTAATACTCAACCCTCATCCTGAAGGAGGTTATTTTAAAGAAACATATCGTGCCCAAGAAGTTTTTCATAAAGAACATTTGCCCCAAAGGTTTTCTGGTGACAGGGTTCATTCAACAGGAATATATTATCTGCTGAGTGATCAGGATGTTTCAAAATTTCACCGCATAAAATCAGATGAGATGTGGCATTTTTATGACGGAGTTGGTGTGACAATTTATGAGATCGATGTTAATGGAAATTTTAAAGCGCACAAACTTGGACTTAACATTGATGATGGAGAGCTGCCTCAGGTATTGATCAAAGGAGGCAACTGGTTCGGGGCAAAAGTAAGCAAACCGGATTCCTACTGTCTTTGCGGCTGCACTGTCTCTCCCGGTTTTCATTTTGAAGATTTTGAAATGGCAGACAGGGAAAATTTAATGCAAATGTTTCCGGAGCATCGGAACATTATTGAAGAGTTGACCTGAAATCGAATTTATTTTAAACATAACATAAAGCAATCAACCAAATATGGACCCATTCATGCAGGCAGCTATTGATGAAGCTAAGTTAGGATTAAGCGAAGGCGGAATTCCGATAGGATCAGTTTTAGTGAAAGACGGGATCATAATCGGTAGAGGGCATAACCGCAGGGTACAGGAGAATGATCCTGTCATTCACGCGGAAATAGATTGTCTCCGAAACGCAGGCAGGATCGGTGTTTATAAGGATACTATACTTTATTCTACTTTGATGCCCTGTTATCTTTGCGCAGGAGCAAGCGTTCAGTTCGGGATCAAAAAGATCATCGCGGGCGAATGTGAAACATTCAAAGGGGCAGGAGAATTTATGGAGTCGCACGGAATCGAGGTAATTAATCTTGATCTTGATGAGTGTAAGGATATTATGAATGAATTTATCATCAAAAACCCTGAGCTTTGGTTTGAAGATATCGGGGAGCTCTGACTGTGATACAATGATTTAAATGAATGCTTTGATCTTGGATCAGCATGAAACACAAACCTTCCATAAGTATTTTTATTTTTCACTTCTGAATTTACCAAAATAAACTAAATTATACATTTCATACACTTCCTAAGTACAGGACAAAAAATTGAACACCCGCTTCGCAAAGCGCAGCCTGCCTCGCGGTTAGCCTAGCATTTCGCTCAGCGAAGCGGGCAAGGCGAGCGGATAACACAGATTTAACTGATTATCACAATCTTAGAGGTTTTTTTTAAAATATGTCCTTTTCTATTTAAAATAAATTTACTCTTACTTATTAAACATAATTTCATGTTTGAGATGAACCTGAAAATATAAAAATAATCAGCGTAAATCAGTTTTCTTCCGTGTCATCCGCTCGCCTCGCATTCGCTCTGCGAAGCGGGCGTTCAATCAAAAAAAATGTCGTATACTTTGATACTCTTAGATATTGTTATCTACACTTATAGTTAAGACTTTATCTCTTTCAACTAATCTATAATAATTCTATGTTTCCTAAAAAATTTTTCCCTTCTTAATTCATAATGGCAAACATAACTGAGCAAGAGCCTTACTCAATGCAATTCCGGAAACGGCGCGCGCTGAACTGGCTGACACTGGGGTTTACTTATGCTGCAATGTACATGGGAAGATACAATCTTTCTTTCGCAAATAAATCTTTGTCCGATACTTATGGATGGGACAAGACCCAGATCGGAACAATAATAACCGCAGCTCTTACAATTTACGGTTTGTCCGCTATGTTCAATGGCCCTATTGCGGACCGTATAGGCGGAAGAAAGGCTATGCTTATTGGTTCTATGGGTACAGTGGTTTTCAATCTTTTGTTCGGACTTTGCGCTTACTTAAAATTTTTCGGAACGGGCACATTGCTGCTCACTTATTTTGCAAGTGTCTGGTCGCTTAACTCTTACTTTCAATCTTACAGCGCGCTTTCATTAATAAAGGTAAACGCCGGCTGGTTCAAGGTAAATGAGCGCGGGGTTTTTTCTGCGATCTTCGGATCGATGATACAAAGCGGGAGGGCGCTTATATTTATTATAGGCGGATTTATTGTGACGGTACTTCCATGGCAATGGGTATTTTTTATTCCTGCCGGAATTGTGGCGGTGATGTCGTTTATGACCTATCTTTTTGTAAGGAATATTCCACCGGATGCAGGACTTCCGCCGCTGGATACTGAAGATGCTACAAGCGGTGATACGGGAAAAATTGATTTCAAATATGTTTTCAATAAAGTTATTTCAAATCCTATCGCGATCACTATTGCAATAGCTGAGTTCTGTACAGGATTTGTCCGGCATGGATTTGAACAATGGTTTCCAAGATACATGCAGGAATATCAGCAGCTTGCACTTGACTCTCCGATATTTCAGAAGGGAGCGTTAGGAGTTGTACTGGCAGGTATAGCCGGCGCATTCATTGCGGGTTTTTCATCAGACAAACTTTTTCAATCGAGAAGAATGCCCGTCGCATTCATTGGATATACATTAATAATTTTTTCATTAACAATAATCTGGTTAGCTGCTGATATTAATTTTGTGATTGTTGCTTTTATCACCAACTCGCTCGGGATAAGCATGGTTCATTCAATGCTGTCCGGGACAGCCTCAATGGATTTCGGCGGACAGCGCGCGGCGGCAACCGCGACAGGAATGTTCGACGGAATGCAGTATCTCGGCGGTGCGGCTGTTGGAGTGGGCGTAGGTTGGCTGCTTGATAATTTCGGATGGTCCTCATGGAGCCCGAGCATGATCGGGTTTGCGGTGATCGGCGCGTTACTCATGCTGAAGCTGTGGAATGCAAAGCCAAAGCCGAGGGCTGTAAAAGAAATTGATGAGAAAAGTTAAAAGGGTATTAAATTTTTATCAAATTAATTTTTAACTTTTGACAGGGAACAATAAAAATCCGCTGCATGGGATAACACTGGAGGATATTGTGACACAATTGTATGAACAGTACGGCTGGGAGGAACTCGCAAACAGGATCAATATAAATTGTTTTAAAGACAACCCGAGCATTAAATCAAGTCTGACCTTTTTAAGGAAAACGACATGGGCAAGAAAGAAGGTTGAGAATTTA
>JBDTLQ010000407.1:0-3384 GCA_039934715.1 Ignavibacteria bacterium
CTTCAATGGAAAATTAATTTTCTAAATAATTTAAACGATGAAAAATTTACAGCGCTAACAGTTTCATTGGAAAATGCTGCATATATTTTGATGCAATGTGTTTATGGACAATGTAGCAGATGATATCATTGCAGGCAGCAGGACATTAGGCTACTTCCGGGTGCAGGGGATGTACTCAATACCTAATACTTATTTCAGGAGCGTCATCTTCATAGTCTTTGTATTCTCTTCCGCCTGCAGCCTGTAATAATAAATACCGCTTGCAAGTTTTGAAGCATTAAACTCTACATCATAACTTCCGGCGGGCTGCCTGAGATCAACTAAAGTAGAAATTTCATTTCCCAACAGATCATACACTTTCAATTTAACCAAACTATTTTTGATTAACGAATAACGAATGACTGTATTAGGATTGAATGGATTTGGATAATTTTGCTCCAGATAAAATTTTTCCGGTATTGAATTATTAGATACGGATGTCGGGACAGACCAGCAATCAATGATAGGAGTTGCTGTCGCTGAAGCACCTGCCTTCGGAATATTGTACATATCTTCAATTGTCCTTAATATGTTGTAATGATCAATATGTTCCGGATAATTCCCTGCAAGAACTTCCTCTCCTACAAAAATTGTAGGTATCTGATTAGGTACTGTGAAATTATCTTCATCCCACGTAAGGATAAATAAACTGTTGTGTGTCTTTGACCAAATTATATAACCATTTAAATAATCATGAAGCCATGTATCACCCTGCTGAATTGTTCCGTCATGCATATCATGGATCATATTGGGAATGACAAAGGATACCTGTGGCAGGCTATCATAGTTAGAAGGAAAACTTGTGAAAGGCTGATTAACAGTTGAGGGATATCCGTATCCGGGCGAGTTCTGCCAGTTTGTCCACGGATTATGTTTCCTTACATAATATCCCGATGAATTTCCGTCGAAGCCTACGTAAGGTAAGTCTTCTGAATATCCGATAAATGTTTTGCCCGAATCGATCAATAGCGCACCAAGATTCATCGTAATAAAAGGAAGAGTTCCCGGACGATTATCATTTGTAACACCCTGATTTGATCCTGAATACAACATCAGATAATTCGGTTGGCTGGGATGTGTAAGTCCATGAGAGTTTGTAAACAGCGCACCCTTTGGATCAGTTGCAAGCAAATTAATAAACGGAGCCTGGGATGAACCAATGATCTGGTTGTATCCGTGATTTTCCATAAGTACTATTACAATATGATCCGGGCGGGGAAGTGCAAACGAATTCGAAAAGTTAATTAGAAACACTAATAATAATAGTGTTAGGGTATTTGATTTCATGTTTATTTAGAGTTGCATAAAATAAAGAAACTTGTATAGTTTATCAAGTTTTTACGGGAGAGAATTCTATTGAGATAGCTGGCGAAATTTCTTTGAATACTTCTGAAAATTCAGATGACTTTGGGAAGACTTAAATTAAATTCGTAATTCGTAATTCATAATTTGAAATTTGTAATTGTCTATCCCAGATCTTCGAGTTTTTTGAGAAACCAGCTTTTGTATAGCAGTTCTTTTTCATTATTTATTTTCTTTTTGAGGAAACTCAGATCAGCTTTCTTGCCCGAGGCGGCTTTGAATAATTTGATTACAAAATTGATAAATATTTTAGACTGTATTTTATAGGAATCCGGAAGCATTTCATTATTAATGAGGAATTTCTTGTATGAATCTATTTGCTCATTCAATAGATCAAAATATTTTAATTCAAAGTAATTAATTATTGCAAGCTCTTTTATATAATTCTTGTTAAATATATCGTCACTGCTCAGTTCAGAAAGATATTCAAGTGATTTTTCGAATTTACCCTCATGAAAATTTTTGAATGCAAAATAGAAATTCATTATGCTGTCCCTGTATTCGGAATGTATTTTTTTAAAATTTGATCTCAAGAAATCTTCGCTCCACTGGAATTCATGCAATTCGGTAGCTATAAGGATTATGTTCCGGGATAAAACAATATCCATATAGCCCGAACTGTTGTCGTAATTTTCATGTGCAACAAGACTCTTAAGGATTTCAAGCGCGTAAACTTTGTAGCGTTTATCAGTTTGATTTTTTATTCTGCAATAGTTAAGTAAGTATATTGAACAGGCATAAGTTAAATTTTTATCTGCTCTCATCCCATAAAGATCTGTCAGTGTTAATTTCTTCAGCTTTAAAAACTCGCTTTCATTTATTTTACCGAGGTTCAGTTTTAAAAAATCTTTTTCCAGCTTTATTGAAAGGGGATCAAAATCATCTTTATATCGAATAATAAATTTATCACAATCATCGACAGCACGATCAGTGTCTAAAACATTTTTGTTGGTAATAATTTTATTGAAAGTTTTTAACGTGTCCAGCAAATAATATTTTTTGAGATAATTAGCTGAGATCATGTTCTGCTCATAATAAGGTTTCCTTACTTTTTCTTTTAAATTAATATTTCCCCTGGAAGATTCGAAAATCTGACTCTGTTTTATTTTGTTTATCAAATACATCTTAAGAAAATAATCTTCGTCATTTATCTCCTTGTCCGACATATCATTCTCAAGTTCTTTCAGATTTTTTTTACTCAAGGTTCTCAGGTTCCTGTCATGCAGGCCGGAGATCAGAGATCTTTTTACTTCAAATTCATTTCCTGACATTTCCTGAGTAATGATAAATTGTTCACATAGCTTTTGCAGCTCATAAATAATGTTCTTCATCGAACCATAATTATATTTTTTATCCGGAAACATTTTCTCATAAATATCCTCCCTTTTCAATTTTGTACTTTCGAAATCAGGATAATATTTCCTGACCTGTTCAAATAATTTTATTACAGGTGTATTCTTATTGAAAAACGGAGAGTTGATCAATTCTTCAAACTTTTTGATCTCCTCTTTTGAAAAGGTTCTTAAAATATCAATACAGATAGTGTTTAACATAAGGTGTAAAATAATATAAATTTACTGTAAATACAGATTAAAATCTAACTTATATCACCGGTCACGATGTGGAATGAAGTTAATAGTTTCTTTGACTGTTGTCGGGATTGTGGGTAGTTTATAATGTTATAAATGTCTGTAAATGTCAGCGCTTAACGGATGAAAATTAATTTTTCAATTTAAACAAAAATGATTATGGAAAAATTTTACTCATTAAAAAGAATTCCATTATTAATTGTGATCCTTTTTTCTTTTACAATCAGCTCCAAAGCTAACTGGATAAAGACAGAAAATAAAAACTCGCTTGCATCGCAAGAAGTATCCGATCAAAGCAATGCTGAAAGCAATAAGAGTGATTCTCTTCCTGCGGGTGTAACAAAAGACTGGCTGAATAGTCTTCGCGACGAAAGCGGAAATCGTATAATTCCTG
>JBDTLQ010000408.1:0-3383 GCA_039934715.1 Ignavibacteria bacterium
ACCTGAGGAATTTACGTTAACCCATGTTCGAACCATACCGTCTCCAAACATAACAGAATCCCCGTATAATTTCGTCTGAGAATTTGAGTAATTTGAAAGTGACAGAAAGATTATAATTGAAAAGACAGATAATAAAATTTGTGATTTATGATGTAGCTTCTTCATAGTATTTCTCCTTAAAATATTTTTTAATAATTTGATTTATTTTGGATTAATTTTAAAAATGTATTTCAGAATACTTTAATACTAAAAATTCATTTAATCATCTAAGTAAAACCCGAGAAGTAAGCTTTCATTTTTGTTTCTCCGGCTAAAATTTTTTACATAATTGATACTTTACAAAAATCGGAAAGAATCAAAAAAGATATAATAGGCAAGGTTGCCGATTATGCATGGGCAACTGTACCTATTTTAGTGGATATGTTATTTTGATTTGGAATTTTGAAAAATTTTCGATTTTGGATTTGCCTGCCTGTAGCCTACCTCACATCAGGTGGCAGGCAAAGAGGATGCCCTTCTCGGAAAAAATACTTTTCATTGAAAGAAATATTCCGGGAGTTGATACAAAGCAGCTTAGTGATTTAAAGTTTATCCATAATATCAGGAATTGTATAATGCATAACAACGGGATCGCCGACTCAGCACTTCAATCAAAATACAAAGAAAAACAGAAAATTTCTTTGAACAGGGATGAAGTAAATGATTATGGTATTTTGGTAAGAGAAACGGCGAAGGATTTATGGAATAATTTATCATTAAATTATCCATCATCATAATTACCTTAAACAGATTTAGGTAAAATTTCTATTCATTGAAAAAGAAAAATGGAATTGCACAAAGCAGTCACGCTTGCAGAAGAGATCATCCGGATCATAAAACCTTACTGCAATAAGCTTGAGATCGCGGGCAGTGTGAGAAGAAAGAAGGAGATCGTGAAAGATATTGAACTTGTTGTTACAACGCCTGATGTAAAGACATTAAAGAACAAGCTCGGATTATTTCTTCTTAAAGAAAACAAGATCCCGTTTTTAAAATCAGGCAACAAGTATATAAATTTTTTATATAAAGGTTATAAGTTCGATCTCTTCGTAGCCGCAGAAGATAATTTCGGCCTCACATTTCTGAGCAGGACAGGCTCGGCTGAATTCACTACCCGCATGCTTGCTCACTGGAAAAAGATCACCTCGGGAGGCTCGTCAGTCAATGGTTATCTTCATGATAAAGAAGGGAACAAATATCTTACACCGACGGAAGAGTCAGTGTTTGAGTTACTGATGCTAAATTTTGTTGATCCTAAGTTCCGACACTAGCAGTTGGCGGTATTTATAAGTACAATACCTACCTTTCAGATGCTACTTTTTGGTAAGTTTACTCAATGCAGGTATATTTTCTTCGAGAAGTTTGAGTTTATCACTGCATCTTACAAGAAAAATATAAAAATTTTATTTAACCAGAGTCATTTTTAGAACTTTCTTAAAATTTCCTGCAACAATTTTATAGAAATAAATTCCGCTTGATAAATTACCTCCATCAAATTCAACAAAATAAGTTCCAGCTTCTTGATTTTCATTAACTAAAACTGCAACCTCATTTCCTAAAGCATCATAAACTTTTAGCTTTATGAATTGGGCATTGGGTATTGAGTAATTTATAATAGTCTTTGGATTAAAAGGATTAGGATAATTCTGCGTTAACGAGAATTCTTTAGGTATCCCCGTACCCTTACTATTTACAATCGCTGGACTACCTATGGGGTTACCTGTTGGGTTACGTTTATAATATATCTCGTCGTTTCCATCCCGATTATCATACCATACTACATGAACTGCGGAACCCGATACAGATACAAAAGCATAAAATGAAAAAGCATGGTTGTTAGTTAGCCGTGTATCTCCCTCCCAGGTGACACCAGCATTAGTTGAACGTTTATAGTATATCTCATAATTTCCGTCACGATTATCTTCCCAAACCAAATGAATAGCTAAACCGGATATTGCTGCTGAAAATACCAATGAATCTGCTGTGTTATGGGTTAGTCGTGTATCTATTCCCCAATTTATGCCGCCATCTGATGAACGCTTATAAAATAAATCATAATTTCCTTCACGGGCATCTCTCCATATAACATGTACGGTTGAATCCGAAACTGAAACAATTGGATTGTATGAAACAGCAAAATTATTGGTAAGCCGTGCATCTGTTTCCCAAACAATTCCCCCATCTGTTGAGCGCTTGTAATATATTTCATAATTTCCATCGCGATTGTCTTGCCACACCACATTAACAAATGAAGCGTTCTGTGATATTGAAGGATTATATGAATCAGCCGGGTTATTTGTTAACCGTGTATCTGCACCCCAGTGCATTCCTCCGTCTGTTGAGTGTTTGTAATATATCTCATAGTTTCCATCACGATTATCCCTCCAAACAATATTAACAGTTGAAAGAAATCCCGTCATTGAAGGATTACGCGAAATTGCCGAGTTACTGGTTAATCGTGTATCTGTACCCCAGTGTATTCCTCCATCAGTTGAGCGTTTGTAGTATATCTCATAGTTTCCATCACGATTATCTTGCCATACAATGTTTACTACAGAACCTGCTACATATAAAGTAGGCAGCAATGAGTTGGCAGTATTATGTGTTAACCGTGTATCAGTGCCCCAACTAATTCCTCCGTCTATTGATTGCTTATAATATATTTCATAGTTTCCATCACGATTGTCTTTCCACACAACATGAACAACATTCCCGCTTGATTCCACACACCTGGCATTATTGTCAGATGTATTAGAAACAGCGTGATCATTTGTGAGCCGGATGTCCGCCTGCCATTGTGCTTGAGAACTCTTTGCAGTAAAAAAGACTAATATGAAAAAAATAAGATTAACTTTTGTTAATTTTTTTTCTAACATTTTAACCTGCTTTTAAATTTATTTTATTAAAATTTTTACGAAATTTATAAATAGAGTAGTTTGAATGGAAATTACATACAAGGATAAATCCAATCATTGATCATTTGAGAATAGCTTTGTTTTCAATTGCAAATTTTATCAGGCTGTGGGGTCCTTTGAGTTCCAGTTTATCGCTGATATTGGTTTTGTGATTATCGACAGTCTTGTGACTGATAAACATTTCTTCCCCGATCTGTTTACTCGTCTTACCTTCTCCAAGCAAAATTAATACATTCATTTCAGTTTTTGTAAGCTTATTTAATGCGGGCTTATTTTCTTCGAGCCGTTTCAACTTGTCTCTTCGATTAGCAAGAAAGTCCGATAAGGAAGGAGTGATGTAATACTTTCCGGATGCAACAAACTTTATACAATCAATAATATCACTTATCGCACTGTCTTTTAAAACATATCCGAGAATTCCAATATTCA